>DATBAA010000804.1:0-5623 GCA_036271755.1 Myxococcales bacterium
GATCCTCGCGGAGAGCATCCGCACCACCACGCCCAAGGCCAAAGAGACGCGCCGGCTGATCGAGAAGGTGATCACCAGGGCGAAGTCGAACACGCTGGCGGCCCGGCGCATCGTGCACAAGACCGTGCGCGACCAGGCGGCGTTGGCCAAGCTGTTCGACACGCTGGGGCCGCGCTTCAAGACGCGCCCGGGTGGCTACACGCGCATCATCCACACCACGAACCGCGTGGGCGACAACGCGCCCATGTCGATCCTCGAGCTGGTGGAGATGACGCCGAAGGAAGAGACGTCGAAGCCGTCGGCTGAGAAGACCGAGAAGCCGGCCAAGACCGCCAAGGCCGACAAGCCCGCCGCGGAGAAGGCCGAGAAGCCGGCCAAGGCCCCCAAGGCCAAGAAGAAGGCCCAAGAAAAGTCTGAAGGCAAAGCTGAAGGCAAGACCGAAGGCGAGCCGGAAAAGAAGTAACCGGGTTCGTCAGGCGCTCTACGAGAAGGCGGCTCCCGCAAGGGCAGCCGCCTTTTCTTTTACTGCTGGCGCAGCGCGGCCATGGGCTCGATGTGGCCCGCGCGCGCCGCCGGCACCCAGCAAGCGGCCAGCGCGGTTCCGCCGATGACGAGCGCGATCGCGGCATAGGTGAGCGGGTCGGCAGGGGCGACGCCGAAGAGCAGCGAAGACAAGAGCCGCCCCAGGGCCACCGCCACGAGCGTGCCGATGG
Source organism: Myxococcales bacterium (assembly GCA_036271755.1). Taxonomy (GTDB): domain Bacteria; phylum Myxococcota; class Myxococcia; order Myxococcales; family 40CM-4-68-19; genus 40CM-4-68-19. Next base: position 714 of record DATBAA010000804.1, read on the forward strand.
CGAGCCCCAGGAGCGCCAGGCGCAGGCCTTGGCCCAGCACCATCCTCAACACCCGCCCCCGGGTGGCGCCGAGCACGAGGCGGACGCCGAATTCGTGCGTGCGCCGCGACACCGTGTACGAGACCAGTCCGTGGATGCCCACCGCGCCGAGCAGAAGCGCGAGGCCGGCGAAGAGCGAGAGGAGCATCAGCTCGAGCCGGCGCTGCGCGAGCGAGCGCGAGAGCACCTCCTCCATTGGCCTCGCGAGCGTGATGGGCAGCTGCGGATCGGCCGCCCACACCTGCTGTTTCAGCTCGCGCGAGAGCATGGCCTCCGCGCCCGGCGCGGCGCGGACCACCAGCGACTCCCAGCGGTGCCAGGGGCTGCCGTTCTGCGCGTAGGGCACATAGGCCGTGGGCTCCTGCTCGTCTTGGAGAGCCTCGCGGACGTCGCCCACCACGCCGGCGATGGTCATCCAGCGCGGATGCTCCTCGCGCGAAAAGCGCAGCCGGCTTCCGATTGCGCTTCTACCGGAGAAGAACTTGCGCGCGAACGCCGCGTTCACGATCACCACCTGCGCCGTGTCCGCGCGGTCGCGCGCGTCGAAGAGGCGGCCTTCGAGCAGCGGGATCTGCAGCGCCGGGAAGTAGCCGCCGCTGACCACGTGCGCGCCCACTTCGGGCTCGGCGCCCTCCAGCACCGGCGGCGCTCCCTTGATGAGCGCGTTGTGCGTGAGGTGATTGCCGCCCAGCGGCAGCTCGCTGACGATGCCGGCCGCCTGCACCCCGGGCTGCGTGGCCACGCCCGCGAGCAGCCGGTCGAAGAACTCCGTCTGTTGCGCGACCTGCGTATAGCGCGCGCCCGGCAGATCCACGCGCAGCGTGAGCACCCGCGCGGGCTGGAAGCCGAGCGGCGTCTGGCGCAGGTTCCAGAGCGTGCGCAGGACAAGTCCCGCGCCTGCGAGCAGCACCACCGCGAGCGCCACCTCGGCGACGACCAGGGCCGAGCGCATGCGGGCCCGCCCGGAGGCCTGCGGCGAAGCGTCCTTGAGCGCGGAGGCGACGTCGAGCCGCGAGATTTGCAGCGCGGGCAAGAGGCCGACGAAGAGGCCGGCGCCGATGGCAAGCGCGGCGGTGGCGGCGAGCACACGCCAGTCGACGCTGGCCGAAGCGATCTGCGGCAGCATCGCCGCGTCGAGCGAGAGCAAGGCGGGCAGCCCCCAGGCAGCGAGGAGCGCCGCTGCCACGCCGCCCGCCAGCGCCAGGATCGCGCTCTCGGTCAAGAGTTGCCGCACGATCCGGAAGCGCGAGGCCCCCAGCGCAGCGCGCACCGCCAGCTCGTGCCGCCGGGCAGCGCCGCGCGCCAGCAGCAGGCTCGCGAAGTTGGCGCAGGCGACCAGCAGCACGAGGCCCACCGCGCAGAGCAGGAAGAGAAGGCTCGAGCGCACGTTGCGCGTCACCCTCTCCTGGAGCGGCATCAGCGCGAAGCGCAAGTCTCGATCGTCGACCGGATTCAGCGAAGCGAGGCGCTGCGCAACGGCGTCCAGCTCGAGCTGCGCCGGGGCGCCCTTCGCGACCCGCGCCACGGCAGTGAGGAAGTGCGCGCCGCGGGCTTCGACCGCCTCGGGATAGCCGGTGGAGAGCGGCGCCCAGAGCTGCGAATCGCCCTCGGGTAGCCTGAAGCTCTTCGGCATCACGCCGACGACGGTGTAGCTCTTGCCGCTGAGGAGCAGCGAGGCGCCGATGGCCTCGCGGCCGGTGAGGATGCGCTGCCGCAGCGCTTCGGAGATGACCACCACCGGCGCGGCGGAGGGCCTGTCGTCGTCCTGCGTGAGCACCCGGCCCGCCACCGGCTGCACTTGGAGCGCTTCGAAGAGCGGGCCTGCCACCAGCGTGCCCATCAGCTGCTCCGGCTCGTCGCCCGAGACGAGATCGAAGGGATGCCCGGCATAACCGGCTACCGCTTGCAGCGTCTTGCTCTGCTCGCGAAGATCGCGCAGGTCGGGCGGCGACTGGTTGGCGCGCAAGGAGAAGAGCTCGGCCGGCGCGGGGTAGGGCAGCGGCCGCAAGAGCACCGCATCGACGACGCTGAAGATGGTGCTGTTCGCGCCGATGCCGAGCGCGAGCGAAATGATGGCCGCGGCCGTGAAGCCGCGGGTGCGCGACAGCGAGCGCAGGCCGATGCGCAGGTCTTGGAGCAGATCGCCCATGGAGGCGATTCGTGCAGGCTGCGTGCCGGTCGGTCGAGGGTAGACGAGGGTGCGCGGCGTCCGCTCCTGGGACCGCGCGTCCCGCGATCAGCACATCAGACGGCGGCGATGCGGCCGCGGATGCGGGCGATCAGCTCGTGGTTCTCGAAGGGCTTGCGGATGAACTCTTCCGCGCCGGCGGCCAGGGCGCGTTCGACCACGTCCTTGCCGGGCCGGGCGGAGACGACGAAGACCGGCACGTCGCGGGTGCGCGGGTCTTTCTTGAGCGCGCGGCAGAGGTCGAGGCCGTCGCGGTCGGGCATGGCGATGTCGAGCAGCACCAGCTGCGGCGGTCCGGCCCGGTCGAGCATGGCCAGCGCGGCGGCGGCGCTGGTGGCCACCTGCGATTCGATGCCCTCCAGGTCGAGCAGCGTGGCCAGGAAGGTGACGATCTCCGGATCGTCGTCGACCACCAGCACGCGGGCGCGCGCTTCTGGTTTGGAGGCTGCGCTCATTTGTGGAAGTCCGTCTCCCAGCGGCCGTCGCGGGTCTGGATTGCGAGCGTCTGCGGCTCGATGGTCTTGGGCGGATAGGTGGCGTGGCCCTTGTTGTCGAAGAGCGCGAAGCGATCGACCGGCAGCAGGACGTGGCCGCCCGGCACCACTTGAAGGGTCTCGTACGTGTACATGCCGTTGAGGGTGATCTTCACGTTGCGCCAGGTCTCGTCTGAGTCGTTGCGGATGAAGACCTGCGTCAGCTTGGGCATCTCCACCCGCTCGATGCGGACCGCCACGCCCAGCTTGTTCTCGGTGTAGAGCTGGGCGGCCAGGGTAGCCGCGACCAGCGCCCCGTAGCCGGCCATGGAGTAGGCCCGCCACCGCGAGTGCTCGGGCCGTGCCTGGAAGTCGGCCACGGCCGCGCCGCTGCGGTCGCGCGCCTGGCCGTAGAGCTTGCCGGTCAGCTGGATGAGCGCGCCCGCGAACGCCGAGAGCGCACTGCCCGCGGCCGAACCCCAGCCCTGGAATGGCCTGCGCCGGGCAGCCTGCGGGGGCGGGTCGATGACGGCGGTCACGCCGCTATCGTACTCGGTCTTTGCCATGGAGCAACAGGCCCTTGGTCACCGGCGCTCCCCTGGCCAGGGGAAAGGGCCGTCTATCAGTGTGCGTCAGGCCAGCCGGCGCCGCGGAGGAAGCCCGGGTCTTGCGCCCAGCGGGCGAAGGCGGGGTCCTTCTGCATCGAGGCGATGGACCGGTCGCGGGCCTCTTGCACCGCGGTCTCTAGCGCCGGGCCTTTGTAGCCCTGCTCTTGCAGGCGGGCGCGGGCATCTGGCTCGACGTGCTTTGCCGCCGCGGCCAGCGCCTCGGCAGCGAAGGCGCCTTCGCCGCGGGCAGCGAAGACGCGCGCCCGCCCGTAGTAGCCCTCGGGAGACTGCGGCGCGTACTCCAACAGGCGATCGAAGATGGGTCCGGCCTCGTCGGGCTTGTTCTTGGCCAGCAGCATCATGCCGTACTGGTAGAGCACGGCGGTGTCCTTGGACTTGAAGCGCGCGGCCTGCTCGGCGTCGGCCAGGGCGGCGTCGAAGTCGCCGGCGCGGGCAGCCAGGTTGGACCGCGAGAGCAAGAGGAAGATGTTGCTGGGAGCTTTGTCCAGCGCCGCGGTCAGCGAGGCTCGGGCGCCGGCGAGATCGCCTTGATCGCTGAGCACCCGCGCGATGCCGACCGCGGCCGTGACCGAGCCTTTGTCGACGGCGAGCGCGTCTTGGTAGGCGGCGAGCGCCTCAGGCTTGCGGTTCAGATCGTACAAGGCATCGCCCAGCCGCTCGCGGGCGAGCGCGCTGCGCGGCGCGAGCCTGGCAGCCTCGCGGTACTCGGTCGCCGCCTCCTCGCGCTTGCCGTTGTTGACGAGGACGTTGCCGCGCGCGAGGTGCGGCGCCGACTGATCGGTGTTGCACGCGGCGCAGAGAACGAGAAAAAAACCTGCTGCAAGCTTCATCACGGCGCGCAAGATAGTCGAGAACATGTCCTCGAAGAAGCGGTTCATTGCGGTGGCGGGAAACATGGGCGCGGGGAAGAGCGAGCTGGTCTCGTTCCTCTGCCGCCGCTACGGCCTCGTGCCGTTCTACGAACCCAACGACACGAACCCCTACCTGGCCGACTTCTACAAGGACATGAGCGCGTGGGCGTTCCACTCGCAGATCTACTTCTTGACCCACAAGTTCAGGCTGCACAAAGAGCTGATGCGCGAGCCGGGGACGGTGGTGCAGGACCGGACCATCTACGAGGACGCCGAGATCTTCTGCGAGAACCTGCACCGGCGGGGCGACATCAGCGAGCGGGATTACAAGATGTACCGCGAGCTCTACGAGACCATCGTAGACTCGCTGGCGCCGCCCGATCTGATGATCTTCCTGCGCTGCCCGATGAAGACCTTGAAGAAGCGCATCGCGCAGCGGGGCCGGAAGATGGAGATCGATGTCCCCACTGAATATCTTCGGAGCCTGGACAGGCTCTACGACGAGTGGCGCGGGCGATACTCTTTGTCGCCGGTCATCGAGCTGGATACGGGCTCGCTCGACTATCTGACGGATCTGGTGGACCGGCTCGACCTCTTCAAGCAGATCGAGAAATACGTCACCTGATTCAGCAGGGCGGCAAGTGGAGTACGAACGTGGCGCCGCCGCCCGGGGTGTCGCGCACGACGAGTGTTCCAGCGTGCGCTTCGGCGATTTCGCGGCTGGTTGAAA
>DATBAA010000805.1:0-2484 GCA_036271755.1 Myxococcales bacterium
CTGCGGCGCCGCCTTGGCCTTGAACGCCGCGCACTGCTGGATCTGCTCCAGCGTCTGCGTCAGTCGCCGCTCGCCGCCAGCGAAGCTCCGCGCCCGGGTGCTGAAGAACGAGTCCATGGCCTTGAAGTGCTCCTCGTCGCAGAACCCCGCGCCCAGCCGCGGAACGCTGCCGCCGAAGTCGCGCGGCATCTTGGCGACGATGGCGTCGAAGTTCTTGGTGGCGAAGTTGTACGCCAGCTCGCGCGTGCCGGCGTAGCTCGCGGGCCCGGCGATCAGCGAGTACGCCTCGCGCGGGTCGAAGTCGTCGCCCAGGTAGGTCTGGAAGCCGCGCGCCAGCAGCTCGGGATCGCGGAAAGCGCCCAGCGCGTTCAAGATGCGCTGGCGGTCGAGGCGGTTCTGCTCGGCCTTGGCGGCGGTGAGGAAGCGATCGTAGAGCATGGCGTCGCCGTCGAGCGCGGCCAGGTAGAGCGCGGTCGCGGCCAGCTCGGGGCTGGCGACGGAGTGGTTGGCAAGCCAGCGCAGCGCCAGCTTCTGCGCCTCGGCGCGCAAGGCCGTGTCGGCGCCCTCGTCGCCCACCAGCCGCAGCAGCTGCGGCCGGAGGATGGTCGAGTCCCGGGGCTCGCCCTTCTTCTCGGCAAAGCCCAGCTTGTGCGCCCGCGCGCCGAACGTCTTGCGCACGAACGCCGCGTACTTCGGCATCAGCTCCTGCGTCACCAGCTCCTGCCGCGCAAAGCCGATTGGCCCCAAGAGCGCGGCCACCACGTGGTGCTCCTTCTCGTTCGCGAGCTTGCCCATCATCTCAAAGGCGCGCGCGTAGTCGCCCATGCCCGCGTGCGCGCTGGCGTCGACGTCGAAGAAGACGCGCATCTTCTCCGGGCCGGTGAGCTTGCCCAGGTTCTTGATCAGCTTCGCCAGCGCGGCGTCGTCGAGCGCGCTGCGGTAGTAGCCGGCGGCGGCGGCGTTGGGGACGATCCACGCCGGGCACGAGGCCAGCTCGATCTTCGCGGTGCCGTCGATGATGAGCGTGCAGAGGTTGCCCTTGTCGGTGCGGGCGCAGAAGGGAATCTGCCAGCGCGGAGTTCCGCGCGAAGACGTGCCCAGCGGTAGGTAGCGGAACTGCGCCAGGTCGAGCCGCGCCTTGCCCGCCCCGCACACCACCTTCTCCTGCACCAGCGGCAAGCCGGGCTGATCCAGGAAAGTCGAAAACGCCGGCGCCACGTCGCGCCCGGCCGACTCGGAGATGGAGGCGAGAAAGTCGGTGGCGGTGGCGTTGCCGTCTGCGTGCCTGGTCAAATAAGCCTGCACGCCCTTTTGAAACTTATCGGGCCCGACCCACTTCTCGAACATATTGATGACCGCCGAACCCTTTTGATAGGTGATGCCGTCGAAGGCGGTCTTGATGTCTCCTTCGCTGGTGATGGGCTGGCGGATGCGCCGCGCCGAGAGCAGCTGATCGTTCTGCATGGCGCCTTCGGTCGCGCGCACGCGGTCCGACGGCTCGTTCCACGAGGGCTGGAACTTCTCGATGATCTTCGCCTCGCCCCAGGTAGCGAACGCTTCGTTGAGCCAGATATCGTCCCACCAGGCGGTGGTCACCATGTCGCCGAACCAGAGGTGCGCGAACTCGTGCGCCTCTACCTGAGCCGCGCGGACCTCGAACTGCGGCGTCTGCGTGCCCGGCCGGGCGAGGTTGATCACCTGGTTGAAGCTGATGAGGCCCGGGTTCTCCATGGCGCCCGTCCCGAGCGGCACCTCGAACAGATCGAGCTTGGGATAGTGATACGGAACGCCATAGTAATCAGCCAGCAGGTTCATCAGCTTGGGCGTGCTCGAAACCGAATACGTGGCCCAATCTTTCTTGCCCTTGGTGACGATGACGCCGGTGGGCTGCCCGCTCTTCATCGCCGCTCCGGCGACGCGCTCATACGGGCCGACCGCCCAGGCCAACAGATAGCTGGGCAATGGTTTGGTCTCGACGAAGTGAACGATCTTCTGCTCGCCCGCCTCTTCGGTCGATTCGACGGGCGTATTGAAGAACGCCGCGTCGGCCTTGCGCACGCGCAGTGAGATCTTCCAGGGAATCTTATAAGAAGGCTCGTCGAACGACGGCATGGCGCGCCGCTCGCCGATGGGCTCGAAGTGAGTCATGGCATACCACTCGCCGGCCTCCTGCTGGCGGAAGCAGCCGTCGGTGTCGGTGTTGGAGATCTTTCCCTTCCAATGGATCTGCAGCGGTGTCGCGCCCGCGGGCAGCGGAGCCGCGAACTGCAGCCCGACGAAGCCCGGCTGCGCGTCGATGACGGTGGACGCGGGGTTGGTGTCGAGGATCTGCAGGCCGTCCGCGTTCAGCCACAAGAGCTGCACCGGCGCGTTGACTTGCAGGTCGATGGTCTCCTTGCCTTCCAGCGTGGTCTGCGACGGATCGATGCTCAGCTCGGCGGTGACGTGCTTGGGGCTCACGCCCGAAGGCAGCCGCAGCGCGGG
>DATBAA010000806.1:0-8002 GCA_036271755.1 Myxococcales bacterium
GCCGATGACCACCAGCGAATCCTGCGCGTGCCGCTCCTCCAGATCGCGCAGGATGGGCAGGACGTGCATGCAGTTCACGCAGCAGTAGGTCCAGAAGTCGAGGATGACCACTTGCCCGCGCAGCTCGCGGATGGTCAGCGGTCGATCGATGTTGAGCCACGCCGTGGCGCCTGTGAAGTCAGGTGCATGGATGCGCACAGCTCTTGAAGTACTCATAGGAGCGGGTCTCTCGCAATGCGAGTTTCGACTGTCCCACGTTCAGTGTCCGGGAGTGCAACTCAGGCTGGCATTGGAGCTTCGAGACGAACGCCCGATAGCGCGGTGACAAAATTGGCTCCGAACGCCAATGACGGCGTCCAGGCTCCGGCCGCGACTTTGCCACCCAGAACGCGCAGCGCGCACTCGACCGCCGACTCGGCCGTGAGCGAATACCCGTCGGGGGCCTGCATGGTCATCGAGATGGCGTGGGAGGGTGACTGCACGCGTCCCCAGAGCTGCGAGCTGCTGCCCGCGCGCACCGTTTCGTCGGGCCCGCGGACGGTCTTGTCGACGCGGCTCTTCAGGACGTTTTGTACGAACGGCAGGCCGAGCAAAGGACCGGTGAAGCGCGACAGCTTCGCGGCGCGAATGAGCGCGGGTTTGGCCGCGATATAAACGGTGATGTCGGGAATGGCGGTCGAATGCCAGGCGGTGGCCACGTCGCCCCAGGGCAGCGACATGCAGGTGCGCGTCTTGTCGGCGAAGGGCACCTCGCGCACGAGGTAAGCGCTGGGCACCTTCGTCAGCTTGCCGCCGCGCCGCACGAGGCCTCCCTTGGGCAAGGCTTCGATGCTGGTCTTCAGGGTGCCGGGGCTGATGCGGCCCAGCGGCGCGAAGGCCAGCTCCAGGCTGGTGGCCGACGGCAGCTTCTCCTTGAGCATCGCCGCCAGGCAATCGCTGGGCACCACGTCGAAGCCCACTCCGGGCAATAGCACCACGCCGCGCTCTTTCGCCTCCTGGCCGCGCGCGAGCACCGCCTCGAAGACCGCGGCTTCGCCGGTGACGTCCAGATAGTGCGCCTTGGCCGCGAGGCAAGCGTCGACCATGGGCTTGCTGGTGGCGGAGAAAGGGCCCGCGCAGTGCAGGACCAGCGAAACGCCGGACAGGTCGGGTGCGCGCAGATCGAACGCGCGCGAAGGCAGTCCCAGCTCGTCGGCCAGCGGCTTCACTTTGTCGAGGCTGCGTCCGGCGAGAATGGGCTGTTCGCCGCGCGCTTTCGCCTGCCGCGCGATGAGCTGCCCCGTGTAGCCGTTCGCGCCATAAATGAGAAACGCCATGTGGCTTCATATCGCACGCCGCTGTTTTGTTAACGACGGCTGGTTTTCTGGCAGACTCCGTTCATGGGCAAGCCAATGGCATTCGCGGTGCGGTTCGTCGCCGAGGGCCAGACCGTGCAAACCACCTCGCGCGACCTGGACGAGGCAGGTCTCTTTGTCCGCTGCGTCGAGCCGCCCGGCAGGGGCGAGCGCGTGGTGCTGCGCCTCTATCTGCCGGGCATCGCGGCCGGCGACTCCATCGACGCCATCGTCACCGAGTCCTGGGACGAGGGCTTTCGCGCCACCTTCACCGATCTCTCCGAGAGCGCCCGCATCCACATCCGCGCCGCGCTCGAATCAGACGTTCCAGCCGAACCGGTGCACCTGGAGCCGCTGGAGCACGAGAACCGCCGCTACCTGCCGCGCTACATCGATCGCCTGCACGTCACGCTCGAGCCCGGCGGCGAGCATGAGACGCTCAACGTCTCGGGCAGCGGCATGTTCGTGCAGACCGAGACGCCGCCCGACATCGACCAGATCGTGCAGCTGATCCTGGCTTTTCCCGATGGAGCGCCGCCGGCGCAAGGCCAGGCCATCGTCCTGCGCCAGGTGAAGCCCGGCAGCAGCCACCCGCCGGGCGTCGGCGTGCAATTCATCGCGGCCGACGACGACTTCCGCGAACGCCTCGACGCCTACATCGAGGCCCTCCAGAAGCGCTAGAGCATCTCCTTGCCGGCCTTGGTGTTGACGACGTTGCGGAGGGCGTCGAGGTCGCGCTGCTCGGGGCGCCACTCGCCCAGGTGCGACAGCCGGCGCTCGGCGAAGCGGTGGCCCGCGACGATGACCGTCGACTCCGCCTGGTGGGCCATGGTCAGCGTGGCTTCCTTGGCGGTCTCGTGCCGGTGGTGCGGGTCGACCTTGCCGTCTTCGCGCACGCGGATCTTCGAAAACCAGACCCGCGAGACGGTGGCGGGCTTCTTGTTGTGCAGGTCGAGCGACAGCCCGATGCAGCGGACGAAACCGTCGCCGTCCTGGTGGAGCGGACGCTCGCCCACCAGGAAGCGCTGCATCGACGGGTTGGAGATCCGCTTGATCTCCCCCGGCCCGATGCGCTGGAAAAACCAGAGCGTTCGTCGCGGCATGGGCGCTTACGTAGCATGACGCAGGGGATGTTCGGCAACCATGACTTTACAGGCTGTTCAGGGACCGACAGCCCGAAGGCCCGGCAAGCACGATTGCAAACTTTTCATCCTGCGGTTCGTGGAGTACGTTTCGTTGGGAGGGGACAGTGCCCGCCACGCGCCTGCTGGTCGTAGCAGACTCCAAGATGCTTGCAGCCCTCGCGAACGGCCTCCGCGAAGGGGCTGCCTTCGACGTGGCCGTCGCCTCCGTCGCCGAGCCGGCCGCGGCCCAGGCCGCAGCGGCAGAGGCCGACGCCGTCGTCCTCTTCTATGGCGGTCCGGCGGCCGTGCAGGCGCTCGCCGCCAAGCTGCGCGATCGCGGCGGCCGCCTGGTGGCGGTGCTCCAGGCCAGCCAGCACCCGCAGCGCGACGACTGCTTCCGCGCCGGCGCCAGCGATCTGCTCTTCATGCCGATGCCCAAGGACCAGTTCGTCACCCGGCTGCAGCAGTCGTGCGGGCTGGCGTTCGAGTCCGCCGAGGGCGCCCACGTGAAAGTGACCGCGGCGGCCCGCAATGCCAACGTCGAGCTTGAAGATGCCACGGTGATCGCGGGCGGAATCGAGTCTGCCGCCGCCACGCCCTTCAAGGCCGGAGACACGGTTCGCCTCACGTTTGGACCGTTCCAGGTCTGGGGGTTGGTCGCGCGTCCGGAAGGCCCGCTGCAGATTCGCTTCGCCGGGCTCACGGCCGACGAAGAGGGTCAGATTCGCAAGTGGGTCGACGCGGGCGGCGTGGCCGCGGCGCTGGAGACCGCGAAGGCCGCTCCCGCGCCGGTCAAAGCCGAGCCTCCGAAAGCGTCTGAGACTTCGCCCACGGCGACTTCGCCCACGGCCGAGGCTCCGAAAACGTCTGAGACTTCGCCCGAAGCCGCGAAAGAGGCCGCCGTCGAAGCTCCACCCCCGGCCGAAGCCTCCGAGGCTCCCATCATCACCCCGCGCGACTCGGCCACAGCCCAGGCCGGCGACGCTCCGCGGGCAGCGCCGGCCTTCGGCCCGCCGCCGGGCTTCGCCGATCGCAAGCCGGTGCGCGCCTCCACCCGGCCCGCTGCGCAGCGCGGTCCGCCGCCCATCTTGACTCCCCCGTCGGTGGCGCCGGTTGCAAAGGCCGCCGCGCCGGCTTCAGCCGCCGCCGAACCCGCCACGGCGCCACCTGCCGAAGCTCCCGCGGCACCGCCGCCCGAGACGCCGGCCGCGCCTGTCGCAGAGGTGAAGCAGCCGGGCCTCGATCTCTTCGACGACGAAGAGAACCAGGAGGCCGCGGCTCCGGCGGCTCCCACCGGCCCGCTCTGGCCCACGCTCTACTCTCCGCAGTCCTGCCGCACCTCCGTGCTCTTCCTCTTGCAGGACAAGAGCGTCTCGTCCGACGCGCCCGTGGCCATCGTGGCCAGCGCCCGCAAGGTCGCCGGCGGCCTGGGTTCATCCGAGCGCGAGGGTTTGCAGAAGGCCGGCTCCGATTCGCACTTCGCCGACGCGCTCGCCGCGCGCGTGGCCCTGGACGCGGCCACCACCGAAGGCGCCAGGCTCTATGCGGCCATTCCCGCGCCGAGCGTCGACGCCGCCGCGGTCGCGACGCTCGCCAAGCTGGCCGATGACGCCTCCGCCCGCCTGCAGAAGGAAGCCAACAACGCGGTGACCAAGGGCGAGGTGGAGAGCCTGCAGCTCATCACTGCCTCGAGCGCCGCGCTCAGCCGCGATGTTCTCTCTTTCAAAGAGATGGCCGATCGCCTGCGCGGAATGACCGCGGCGCCCAGGCTGGGCGCGGGCGCGCTCGACCCGGACCTGGCCGTGCCGGGACAGCCGCTGCGCACGCAGAGCAACAAGCCCGTCGCCAAGCAGCAGCAGGTCCGCACCGAGCTGCGAGATTTCACCTCGCTGGACGGACCGAAGTCGGGCACCTGGAAGAAGATCGCCCTCGGCGCCGGAGTGGTGCTCTTCGTGGCGCTCGCGGCCAACGCCTTCTACTTCTCGGTGCCGCACTCCCAGATCTTGCGGCCCGACAACGCCGGCCCCGAAGTCCAGCAGATCGAATACATCCCGCCGGCAGCGTTGGTGACGGTGGCCATGGGTTGGACCGAACACGCAGACACGGAGCTGCCCAAGCTTCTGCCCATCTTGCGAGAGCACCAGATCAAGCGGGCGACGCTGCTCTTTCCCGACGGCCGCATCGCGGCCAACCTCGACGTCGTCAAGGGCAAGCTCAACGCGGTCGTGATCCCGAGCAAGCGTTAGAAGTCGGTCTGCCCGTTCTTGGCGTTGACTCCCGTCGGCGGAAAAACGACCGTCTGGCCGTCGTCGACAGAGACGTTGTTTCCCGACCCGACCAGCGTCTCGGAGAACGAGTAATTGTATTGAAGCGACCCGCCCAGGGGCGTGCTGTTGTTGGCTCCGAAGCCAGGAAAGCGTCCGTAGGCGCTCAACGTCACGCTTTGGCCGTCGGAGGCAACCGAGTACAGGTAGCGCATGCGGATGTTGCCCTGCGGCGGAAAGGGCACGTCGTCCCAGCCGCCGCCCTTGTTCGGCTTCCATTCGACGCCCTGGCCGATCAGCTGCGTCTTCCCCGGGTCGGGCATGATGTCCGGACTGCTCACCACGGACGTGCCCTTGAAGGTCGGCGTGGAGCCGGTGCTGTTCAGATAGACGCTGCGGAAATAGATCTCGAGCTTGCTCAACACCAGCTGCGACTCCGCGCGGTACGCGCGCGCGCTGGCCCTCGCATAGAACGGGATGGCGAGGCTGCTCAAGATTCCGATGATCACCACCACCAGCATCACTTCGATGAGGGTGAAGCCGCGCTGCACGCGACGTTTCGTCGTCTGGTCCATAGGGTATTATTCTCGCCGTTCTGTACGCCGGGTTGCAACCCCACCCGACCCTACTTCTTCTTCGTGGTCAATAAGTCGGCTGGAATCACAGCCGAATGGCCAAATTTTTCATTGATCCGATCCAGCGACTGGTTGAGCCGATCGCGCTTTTTCCGCTCTATCTGCGCGCGTTTGCGGCCCTCGTCGAACAAGCCAAGCTGAGGTGGTGCGACCTCGCCGAAGTCGCTCGCGTGTACGCCGGTCAGGCGAATGGGGCGCGCCTCGACTTTCTCCAACAGGCGCAGCGCGGACTTGTACAGGTCGGCGCCGTCGTCGGTCGAGAGCGGCAGCGTCTCCTGCCGGGTGACGGTGCGGAAGTCCGCATACTTCACCTTGAGGTGAACCGTCCGCGCCTTCAGATGAGCCCGCCGCAGCCGCGCCGCCACCCGCAGCGCCTGCTCGTGGATGAAGGGCAAGAGCTCCTCGCCCTCCAGATCGTTCTCGAAGGTCTCTTCCGCGCCGACGCTCTTCGCCTCCGTATCAGGCTCGACGGAGCGATCGTCGATGCCGTTCGCGAGGTCGTGCAGCCAGGGCCCGATGCTGCCCAGGCGCGCCTGCAGGAACCCGGCGTCGGCGCTGGCCACATCGCCGATCTTGCGCAGCCCGCAGGCCTTCAAGAGCTCGTCGGTGCGCGGGCCCACGCCCCACAGCTTCGAGGCCGGCAGCGGGGCCAAAAACTCGCGCACCTGGCCGCGCGGCACCTCCAAGAGGCCGTCGGGCTTGCACAGGTCGCTGGCGATCTTCGCCGCGAACTTCACCTCGGAGATGCCCACGCTGGCGGTGAGCCTGGTGATCTCGTTGATGCGCTGCTTGATGGCGCGGGCCTGCGCGACCGGCGTGCCCAGCAGCGACTGCGAGCGCGTCACGTCGAGAAACGCCTCGTCGAGCGAGAGGCCTTCGACCTCGGGCGTGAAGCCGTGGAACACCTCGAACACCTGATCAGACACGTGCGTGTATTTGGAGAAGTCGGGTGGCACGACGATGAGCTGCGGGCAGAGGCGCAGCGCCCGCGCCATGGGCATGGCAGAGCGCACCCCGAACGGCCGCGCCTCGTAGCTGGCGGCGCACACCACGCCCCGCTTGGACGCGCCGCCCACCGCCACGGGCTTGCCGCGCAGGCGCGGGTCGTCGCGCTGCTCGACGGACGCATAGAAGGCGTCCATGTCCACGTGGAGGATGGCCCGGTCCATGATGGCGTAGAGTACCTTCATGATGCAGGGCGTGAACAATCGGATTTCACGCTGGCTGCACGGCCGCGGCTTCGGCGTCTGGCACGCGCCCGAATACCGGCTGCCCTTTTCGGCGCCGGGGTTCGATGCCCGGCGGGCGGACTTCGCGCTCTGGTACCTGCTCGAGCGGCGCGCCATCGGCCGCAAAGCGCTGCGCACGCCGCGGCGGGCAGAGCAGCAGGAGCTCGCGCGCGTGCACACGCCCGAGCTTCTGGCTTCGCTGGGCCGGCCCGAGACGCTGGCGCGCGTCTTCGCCAGCGATCCACACGCCTTTCCGGTGGATCAGGTGATGAGCTCGGTGCGGCTGGCGTGCGGCGCCACCATCGACGCGGCCCGCGAGGTGCTGAGGCCGGTGGCGCACGAGCTGGGCCGGCGGGCGTTGAACCTCTTCGGCGGCTTTCACCATGCGAAGCCGGCCGTGGCGGGCGGGTTCTGCGCGGTCAACGACGTCGCCATCGCGGTGGCGGCGGTCCGCGCGGAGGGCTTTGCAGGCCGCGTGCTGGTGCTCGATCTCGACGCCCATCCGCCCGACGGGACCGCCGCCTGCCTCGCCGCCGATCCCTCCTGTTGGATTGGCTCGTTGAGCTGCGTCTCCTGGGGAGAGCTCTACAACGTCGACGAGACGGTGCTGCCGTTCGGCTCTGGAGATACTCAATATCTGTCGGCTCTCGAGGCGCTGCTGGCGCGGATGCCGCCGGGAGATTTGGCCTTCGTCTGCGCGGGCGGCGATGTGCTGGCGGGCGATCCGCTGGGCGGCCTGGGGCTCACGCTGGAGGGCTGCCGCGAGCGCGACTTTCTCGTGCTGGACGCGCTCTCCCGAGTGCCTTCGGTGTGGCTGCCCGCGGGCGGCTATACGGCCGATGCGTGGCGCGCGCTGGCTGGAAGCGGCCTCGCGCTGGGCCTGCGCAGCCGCACTCCCATCGCCGCAAGTTACGACCCCATGGCCGCCCGTTTTTCCTACATCGCGCGCACGCTCGCGCCCGAGAAGCTGGGCCCGGGCGAATTGGAGATGGACGACGTCGCCGAGGAGCTTGGCCTCGCGGCGGAGCGTTCGCACCTGCTGCTCGGCTACTACAGCGCCGAAGGCCTGGAGCACGCGCTGCACGTCTACGGCGTCCTCGATGCGCTGCGCCGGCTCGGATATGGGCCGTTTCGAATGGAGCTGGAGAGCTCGGGCGTGGGCGACAGCGCGCGCCTGTTGGACGTGCCTTCTGGCGAGCCGTTGATTGAAGTGGTCTTGGAGAAGCGCAGCGTGGCCGGCAGCGACATGCTCTACGTGCATTGGCTGGCGCTGCGCAATCCGAAGGCCACCTTCAGCGCGCCGCCGCTGCCGGGGCAGAACGTGCCGGGCCTGGGGCTGTCTCGCGAGATCACCGAGATGCTCATCCGCATGGCGGTGCGCCTGGGGCTCGACGGCCTCGCCATGCGGCCCTCGGC
>DATBAA010000807.1:0-2653 GCA_036271755.1 Myxococcales bacterium
ACGGCGCGGCGCAGACCCTCGAGGCCGTGCGGCGGCGGAAGGACGGCGCCAGGCTTGCTGCGGGTAGCGAAGATGGGGCCGAAGCCGTCCGCGCCATGCGTGCGGCCGGAGCTTCATCATGAGGCCGGTCATCGGCATCACCCCCGACGTCGGCGAGACCTCCGCGCGGGCCGGGCGGCCGTCGCTGCCGCTCTACACGCTGAAGCAAGCTTACGCGGACGCCGTCCTCGCCGCGGGCGGCCTGCCCATCGTGCTGCCCTACAGCGAGGACCCGACCGCTCCGCGCGAGGCCGTCGAGCTCTGCGACGGGCTGGTCCTGACCGGCGGAGCGTTCGACATTCCCCCGGAGATGTACGGAGCGCGTCCGGGCGACAGGCTGGGTCCGTTGAAGCGCGGCCGGACAGCCTACGAGCAGCGCGTGCTGAGGGCCGCGCTGGAGGCGGACCTGCCCATTTTGGGCATCTGCGGCGGCATGCAGCTGCTGGCGGTGGAAGCCGGCGGGACGCTTTTCCAGGACATCGGCGACGAGGTCCCCGGCGCGTTCGATCACGAGCAGAAGCTGGACCCGCGCGAGCCCGGACATCCGGTGAAGATCCTCGAAGGGACGGCGCTCGAGGCCATCGTCGGCGTGCGCGATCTGCAAGTGAACTCGACGCACCACCAGGCGGTGAACAGCGCGGGGCGGGCGCGGGTCAGCGCCGTCTCGCCCGACCTGGTGATCGAGGCCATCGAGCTGCCCGAGCGCTTCGCCATCGGCGTGCAGTGGCATCCGGAGCTGCTGGCCGGCCGCGAGCACCTGCTGCTCTACAAGGCGCTGGTCGAGCGGGCGCGGGCGCAGCGGTGAAGTGCGTGCTGGTGCTGGCCGGGCTCGATCCGAGCGGCGGCGCCGGGCTTCTGGCCGACGCCGAAGCCGTCCGGGCCGCGGGCGCGAAGCCGCTCTGCGTGGCCACCGCGCTCACCGTGCAGACCACCCGGCGCGCGCATCGCTTCGAGACGGTGGACGTGAAGCTCCTCGAAGATTCGGTGCGCGCTCTCCTCGAGGAAGAAGACGTCGGAGCGATCAAGATCGGCATGATCGGCAGCGAAGAGATTGGCGAGGCGCTGCAGGCGCTCTTGCCGCGCGACCTTCCGCGCGTGGTCGATCCGGTGCTGCGCGCCTCCAGCGGCGCGTCGCTGCTGCGCGGCTCTCCGCAAGTGTATCTGCGGCTGGCCCGGAGCGGCGTGTTGACGCCGAACCTGCCCGAGGCCGCAGAGCTGGGCGAACTGCCGGGCCTGGTGCTGCTCAAGGGCGGCCACCGCGACGGCGACCTGATCACCGACACCTTGAGAACGCCCGCCGGCAGCGAAGATTTCAGCGCCCCCCGGATCTCCGCCGCGAAGCGCGGCACGGGCTGCCGCCTGGCCAGCTTCATGGCCGCGAGGCTGGCGCTGGGCAGCGATCTGCGCTCCGCCGTCCTTGACGCGCGCACATTCGTACGCACGTATTTGTCGGCTCCCTGAAAGGGAAGCTAGCGGCCCGGGCGCGTGTTAAACTGCCGCTCGAAAGAGGGAGACAAAGCAATGCGCAAATTCGCCCCACTCCTGATCGTCGTCCTCGCCACCGGCTGCGGCTACAACCGCATCGTCAGCGAGGAGCAAGGCGTCGAGGCCGCCTGGAGCCAGGTGGAGAACCAGCTCCAGCGCCGCGCCGACCTCATCCCCAACCTGGTCGAGGTGGTGAAGGGCTACGCCAAGCACGAGAAGGGCGTCTTCGACGACATCGCCAACGCCCGCGCGGCCATGCTGGGCGCAAGCTCGCGCGCCGACAAGATCGCGACCGCCAACCAGTTCGAGAGCGCCATCTCCAAGATCGTCTCCATCGCCGAGGCCTACCCGAACCTCAAGGCAGACGCGAACTACGCGCGCCTGATGGACGAGCTCTCCGGCACCGAGAACCGGCTGGCCGTGGAGCGCAAGCGCTACAACGACGCGGTCCAGCAGTACGACACGGACATCCGCGGCATCCCCGGCGCGTGGTGGGCGAAGATCGGCGGCTTCAGCCAGAAGGAGTACTTCAAGGCCGCCGCTGGCTCGCAAAACGTCCCCAAGGTATCGTTCCAGTAAGCCTATGCGCACGAGCGGAATCCTCACCATCGGCGGAGCATTCGTAGCGGTCCTCGGCGGCTTGTTCGGCCTCGTCATGACGAAGGCGTTCATCGTCGACAAGGGTCAGAGCTTCGTCGACCTGACCGGCCTCGTGTTCGGCGTCGGCATCCTGGCGGTGGGCCTCGTGCTCATCGGCGTCGGCCGCAAGCGCGCCAAGGTCGAGACGGAGAACGACGAGCGCAACTTCACCGACCTGGCCATGGCCATCGCCAAGAAGAACAGCGGCCAGGTGCTGCTCGATCAGGTGTGCAAGGCCAGCGGGCTTCCCAAGGACGAGGCCACCGCCAAGATGCGCGAGCTGACCGGCCGCGGCCTCTTCGACCTGGACTTCGACGGCAACGGGCAGATGACCTGGAAGCTCTCGCCCGACGCGGGCCGCGCCCAGCTCGCGGAGATGGCCGGCCGGAATTCGTGAAGCGGCTCTGGCTGCTGGCGGCCATCGCTTGCGCGCATCGCGCGCCCGCGCCCGCCGTGCCGCCTCCGGCCGAGGTCGTCGAGGAAGGCTCCA
>DATBAA010000808.1:0-11981 GCA_036271755.1 Myxococcales bacterium
GCCGCCATGATCCAGCGCTGGATCGAGGCCGGAGGGCACCCGCACATCGGCTGGCAGGTCATTCAATACTTCATCATCTCCATCAGCGAGACGCTCATCAGCGTCACCGCGCTGGAGTTCGCCTATACCCAGGCGCCCAAGTCGATGAAGGGAGCCATCATGAGCTTCTGGTTCCTCACCATCGGCCTCGGCTCCTTCGTCACCGGCGTCGTCACCCGCGCGGTCAGCTTCGCCAACCTGACCAACTACTTCCTCTTCTGGGCCGCCTTCATGGCCGCCGGCGCCGTGCTCTTCGCCATCATCTCCACCCTCTACAAACCCCGCGCCTTCATCGCCGTCAGCGAGAGCTAGCGCTTCGGTTCAACCGCAAAGCGCGCCAAGCGCGCAAAGAAGCAGCGGCGAGGCTCGTATCATTTCTTGATCGATGGGTCTCTGTGCGCGACACCGTGCTACCGGCGGCGCGCGCCTCAGGCCCAACCAAGAGTGACGGCGGACCTCGAGGTATCTCCTTTGCGCGCTTCGCGCGCTTTGCGGTTGATCGGAAGAGAAAGCCTCAGGCGCGGCCGCCGCCGAGGGGGAGGACTTCGCGGGTGAGGTTGCGGATGCCCGCCGTGCCGACGTGGATGTTGTCCTCGATGCGCACGCCGCCGAAGGGGCTCAGCTCCTCTACCAGCGTCCAGTCGACGTCGCCCGCGGCCAGCACGGGCTGGAGCAGGGCGTCGATGAAGTAGAAGCCCGGCTCGACGGTGAAGACCTGGCCCACGGAGATCACCGTGGTGTTGCGCAGCCAGGGATTGTCCGGCCCGGGCGGAATCAAACCGCAACCCACGTCGTGGACCTGCAGCCCGAGTGAGTGGCCAAGCCCGTGGGGATAGAAAGCGCGAGTGACTTTCTTCGCCAGCAGCTCCTCCTCGGAAAGCCGCGATAGACCCACGTCGCGGATGATGGCCGCCACCTGCCGGTGAGACTCGTCGTGCAGCGATTCATAAGCGAGGCCGGGTTTGACCAGGGCGCAGAGGCGCTGCTGCATGGCCTCCATCGAAGCGACCAGGTGAGCGAAGATGGCCCCCGCCTCGCCGCCGCCTTTTACCCACGTGCGAGTGACATCCGACCCATATCCGCAAAAGCCGGCGCCCGCGTCCACCAGCATGGACAACGCCGGCTGCGCGCGCTTTTCATAAGTGATGTGGTGCAAGGTAGCCGCATGCTTACCCAGCGCGACGATGTTCTTGTAAGGCGTGTCGTTATCGTCTTGCAGGGTACGGCCCAGATAGGAGAGGTGCAGCGCCAGCTCGGAGTGATTGGCCTGGGAGAAGAGCCGGCGCAGCTCATCGTGGCCTTTTGCCGCACGTGCGTTGGCCTCCGCCAGGCAATGGATCTCATAAGTCGTCTTGAGCACGCGCAGCTCGTCCAACAGGTGCAGCAGCTCGGGCGGATTCACCTCTTCCATACCCAGCTCGGCCGCGGCCCGCAGGTCGTCGCCCACGAAGGCGATACGGCCCGCCGGCAGGTCCGCGCGCTTTGCCTGCCCCGCTACCTCGAACTCACCCCAGAAATGCTCGCTCTCGGGCTCTGGAAGCGTTTCCCAGTAGCTATCGTGCAGGGCGCGCAGGAGCTTGGGTTTGCGGCCCGGAACAAAGAGCACCGCGCAGTGCGGCTCGGAGAGCGGAAGCCAATAGTGGAAGTGAGGTGTAGGACGCAACGTCCAATATTGGTCGTCTACCTCGCTGCGCTTGAGCGGGCGGCCGGAATGAATGAGAAGACCTCTATAACCGGTCTTTTCCAGCGCCGCCGCCGTACCCGCGGAAACCTGCTCGACGTGCTGCCGATACAAGGAAGCAAGGTCCATAGGTGGACTTATAGCAACTTATTTCTTGCGCAAACACCGCTATCGTGGAAATAACGTCAGTTACAAAGCGCTCCCCGCAAAGGATTACAAATGGCCCAGGCGACTCTCCAAGGTTTGATGGATTCTCTAGTGCAGCAATTGGTCGAGGCCGTGGTGGCGCGCCTGCCTGCTCCCGCGGCGACTGGCCGTGCGGCGTGCGCAGTCCCCGGCTGCCCCAATCCGCACTCCGGCCCGCGCTATCGTTTCTTTTGCCGCGATCACAAGAAGTCGCTGGGCAAGCGCGAGCAGGACAGCATCCTCGCCGACCGCGCGAGCTCGGGCGCCGCGAAGGTGGGCAAGGTCTCGCGCCGGGTCTCGCCCCGCAAGGGCAAGAAGCTGGACATGAGCTGCCGCGTCGCCGGCTGCAAGAACGTCTCTGGCGGTCCGCGTCACGGCTTCATGTGCAAGACGCACCAGAAGCTGGGCAAGAAGGCGCAGAAGGCCGCGCGCGAGCAGTGGAAGGCGCTGCAGGCCGCCGCCTAGGCAGCGGTAGATGCCGGTCACGCCACGCGGCCACCGCCGCGTATGGCCTTTGAACGGTGTCCAGATAAAGCTCAATTCACAGAGCGCGTCAGAGAGGCCGTCCCCGCTTTTTCACAAGCGCGGTGACGGCCTCTTCACAAGCAGCCCACAGCGGTTCGTGCAGATCTTGCGCAGCCCGTATTTTCGCGGCCGTGTCTTTTCCGGCAGTTACCGATGACCTCCTTTGGCACACCGAATGCTCTATAGGCCTTCGTGTCGGCGGCTCGGTGGCTTCCGGCGCGTCGGCCTCGGGTGCGCTGTTTGAAAGGGCGGCGTAACCCAGGTCAGTAGAAGCCCAAGAGGGGCGCGGATCGTCCGGGGTCTAAACAACCTCGAGCGGCACCGCACTCGTCGCGGGGAGCAAGACCCTGAAGTCCGGGGCGAAGCGTGCCGGCGCGGTGCGAACCGCAGGTGCCCATCGCTCAACGGACAAGAGGGCAACGGCCGGTGAAAGCCGGTGCGGCTCCGCGAAGAGGGACAAACCCCTGAAGGGCAAACCCTGGACGTGGCAGCAGGATGAAACAAGCCTGCAAAGGCATTGGCGGAGCAAACCGTCGAGGGCGTGCGAAACGCCGGGGACGGAACGTGACCGCGGAGATGGAATCCGCGGAGTGGTAGACGCCGGTGCCGCAAGTCGCGATGAGGGAAGAAACTCCATGGGAGGCGCGCTCGACGGCCGAAAGGCTTTCGAGGGCAGGCTGGCAACCGGAGGACTTCGAAGGAGGCACAAGCTCGCGGGAGGATGAAGCCCAGGCTTCAAGTCTGGGTGGACGGTAGACGAGAAACCGCAATGGTCCGGTCGAAATACCGAGGCCAGGGTGGGAACGGGCCAACCAATAGGTCCGGGACTCGTCTGCTCACAACACTCCGAGGGGCCGTGAACTTCACGGAAGGCAGCGCATCGCAAGGTGCGCACGGGTGACAGAGCTGGAACCTTCGCAGGGGAAAACGCGCCGGCGGGCCTTCGGGTCCGCCGGCATTTTTTTGTCGTACAGTACAGTCAGCCCATGCTCGCCCTGCTCATCGCCGTTCAGTTCCTGCCCACCCCGCCCGAGCTCGAAGCCAAGATCAGGCGGGCCAGCGATCTGGGCGTTGCCATCTATCTTCTCGATCAGGCCGCGGCGGCCGGCACCGACGCGATGATGGAGTACGTCCAGCCGCCCGACAAGGACCTCGCGGGCTACGTCACGCTGCGCGAGACCGGCCCAAAAGGAAAGCCGCTGCCCTCGTGGGCGGTGAGCTTCTATACGAAGGGCAGCCCGCCTTACGTCAAATACCGCATTCGCTTATCGACGGTGAAAGGCAAGAAGCCGGTGTTCGAGAAGGTCAATCCACCTTTGCTCTTGCCCGAGGAGGGAGTGACTTTGATTCGCGCGCGCGACGCGGCGAAGAAGGCCGCCGGACCGTTCGAGCAGCCCATCAATCCGGTGATGTTGCCGGCGGGGCCATTCGGACAGCCGGGCGAAATCCTCGTCGAGCTGCTCGCCAGCACGGAGAAGGAGAACACCGTCGTGATGGGGCGGCACTTCCGGGTGATCATCGGCAAAGACGGGACGACGGCGCAGTCAGTGACTGCTTTGTCGAAAGCGCCCTCTGAGTTGAGTACGTATGAGAAGGGCAAGAAGGTCGATTCGCTGGTGACGACGCAGGAGTCGACGGAGTACCCGCTGGAGACGCATGTCTTTGCCAGCATGCTCGCCGGGGTACCCATCTACGTGCGGACCACGCGCGGGGTGTGGCTGGTGGACCGCGAGAAGATTCGTTTGCTGTCGAGCGACCCTTAGCCTCCGGCTCAGACGCGCTCGAGCTGGAGCAGGCTGCGGGCTTTCAACGCGTCGAGCGGCGGGCTGAAGAGGAAGCCCTGGGCGCAGTCGCAGCCGGCCTCGCGCACCAGGCGAAGCTGCTCGGCGGTCTCCACGCCCTCGGCGATGACGGTCTTTCCCAAATCGCGCGCTATCGAGACGATGTGACTCAGCACGCGCCGATCGGTCCCGGGCGCGGCGTTGACGAAGGAGCGGTCGAGCTTGACGGTGTCGACCTCGCTCTTGTGCAGATGGCGCAGCCACGACTCGCCGGTGCCGAAGTCGTCCATGTGCAGCTTGAGGCCGCGCTGGTGCAACTCACCCAGGACGGCAATCGGCGTCGACTCACCCACGTCCAGGTTCAAATCGCCCGGCGAGAGCTGCGCTTCAATCAAGACCCTGTCGATCTGCGCGCCCAGGTCGTGCTGCTCCAACAGGTTTTGCGACAGGTTCACCGACAGTGAAACCTTGCGGGCGAAGGCCAGGTCGCGGCGCCACTCATTCATCTGCCGGGCGGCGTTCAAGAGCATCCACTGATCGATGGAGATGATGAGGCCCGTCTCCATGGCCATGGCGAGAAAGCGCGGCGGAGCCACGAGGCCCAGCCGCGGGTGCTGCCAGCGCGCCAGCGCTTCGATGCCCTTCACCCTGCCCGTCGCGATCTCCACGATGGGCATATAAAAGACGCACATCTCATTGCGCTGCAGGGCGGCGCGCAAGTCGATCTCCAATTGCACGCCGCCGACCGCGCCGTCGCTCTCGCGCTGATAGACCGCGGTGCGCGACTTACCCAGAGCCTTGGCGCGATACATGGCCACGTCCGCGTCGCGCAGCGCGTCTTCCGCGCTCTTGTACAGAGACGAAGCCACCGCCACGCCAATGGACGCGCTGGAGCCGACCTGCTGGCCGGCGATCTCGAACGGCTCGGCCATCACCTCATGCACGCGGTCGGCCACGCGCAGCGCATCGGCCGGGCCGCGGACGTCGTCCAGCCACATGGTGAACTCATCGCCGCCGTGGCGGGCCAGCGTGTCTCCCTCGCGCAGGCAGGACTCGAGCCGCCGCGCGATCTGCACCAGCAAGTGATCGCCCGCTTCGTGGCCCAGGGCGTCGTTGACCATCTTGAAGCGGTCGATGTCGATGAAGAGCACGCCGAACCGGTACTCCTCGTGGCGGCGCGTGCGATGGAACGAATGGCGCAGCAGGTCCAGGAAGAGCGTGCGGTTGGGCAGGCCGGTGAGGCCGTCGTGGCGCGCATCGTGCGCCATGCGTTCGACCAGGAGCCTGTGGCGGGTGACGTCGCTCATCAGGCCGGCGATGCGCGTGGCCTTGCCGGTGCCGTCGCGCTTGCAGCCGCCGCGCACCGAGAGCCAGCGATATTCGCCGTCGTCGTGCCGCACCCGATGCTCGTGGTCCAGCTGCGCGACGCGGCCCTCCAGGTGCGCCGTCAGGGCTACGCGCAAAGCCACCGCGTCTTCGGCGTGGACGCGGTCGAACCAGTCGGTGGGGGCGCCGGTCAAGACCGCGCTGCTGCCCAGGATCTCGCCGAAGCGCGGCGAGAGGTGAAGCTTGTTGGTGCGCAGATCCCAGTCGAAGATGGCGTCGGTGGTGCCGGCCAGCGCCAGCGCCAGCCGCTCTTCGCTGACGCGCACGCCGTCCTGCTTCTCCACCGAGCCCGTCTCATCGCGCACGACGGCGGTCACCCGCAAGAGCCCGCCGCTCTTGCCCAGGCGCGGCAACAGGACGAAATCGCAGGCCAGGCCGCGGCCGTCAGCGGCGGAGCAGGCCAGCGCCTTTGCCACCGGTTCGGCGCGCTCCAGCTTGGCAATCCATTTCCGCTCCAGCGCTTCGGCGTCGAGCGGCTCGAGCAGCGCGAAGAGCTTCCGCCCCACCGGCTCTTCACCGCACAGCTTGCGCGCGGTCTCGTTGCAGCTGCGCACGTCCAACGCCGGCGACAGCTCGAAGATGGCCAGCGAGTTGGAGTCCAGCGGCGCGGGTTTCAGGGCATGCGTAGCCGGCTTCTTGCCGCGGGAGGACCGCTGCAGCAGCGCGGTCAGCGCCGCCACCGACTGCTCCAGGACCGCGCGGTCGGCCAGATCGGCGTCCAGCTCGGCCACCAGGCTTCGCACTTCGCGGGGCGCGCTCGCGAGCCCCGCGGCGCGCAGCAATTTACGGAGGCGCGCGTCCATCAGCTGAGCTCCACCGGACGCGGCTCACCCAGGAGAAAGCCCTGCACGTAGTCGGCGCCGTGCTCGCGCACCCAGGCCAGCTCGGCCTTCTCTTCCACGCCCTCGACGATGGTTTCAATGCCCAGCTCGCGCCCGATTTCAATCAGCTTGCTGGCGATGACGCTCTTCACCGGATCTACGTCAATGCCGCGCACCAGCTCGCGATCGAGCTTGATGAAGTCCGGCCGCAGCTTGTGGATGAGGTTCAGGGTGGACCAGCCGGCGCCCAGGTCGTCGAGCGCCACGCGCAGCCCCGCCTCGCGGTAGCCGCGCAGCACTTCGGTCAGGCCGGGCGCGTCGCCCAGGTGATCGGCCTCGACCACCTCGAAGACCACGCGCTCGCGGGCGAGCCCCGCCTCTTCGATGGCCTGCAGCGTGGCGCGCAGGTTCTCGCGCGGGTCGCGGATGGCGGCCGGGGAGAAGTTGATGAAGACGCAGCCGCTCTCGGGCTTGCGCGCCGCCTCGCGGATGGCGGAGCGAGAGGCCGCGAAGTCCACCTCGAAGAGCAGCCCGGCTTCGCGGGCCAGGGCGAAGATGGGCGAAGGTTGGATCAGACTTCCGTCTCGCTCGACCCCGCGCAGGAGCGCTTCGTGCCCGAAGATGCGCGAGGTGTCGCGCGCGTGGGCGATGGGGTGGAACCAGCTGGTGAAACGCCCTTCGGCGAGCTGGTCGAGAATCCAGCCCGAGCGCGAGAGCACGTCCAGCGCCCGCAGCGTGCTCATGCGCGCGAAGTCGGGGAGCTGCGGAACCGCCCTGCCCGGCATGAAGAGCGCGCGCGTCTCGGTGGCTTCGGCGTCGCCCAGCGCCTGCGTCAGCTCCGCGGTGCAGCTCTGCACCTCGTTCTCTTCGAGCGCGACGCGGACGCAGGAGTCGAACATGTCGTAGCGCCGCCCGGCCAGCCGGAGCGCGCGATCGACCCTGAGCCCCGAGCGGAAGCCCTGCAGCCAAAGGAACAGGGTGCCCGCCCCACGAATCGGTTCGGGGAGGCGCTGGTGCAGCGCGCGCGCGATTGAACTGGCGGGCTGTTCTCTTTGGGTGGTTAGCGGCGCCTGGCGCAGAATAAGTGATCGTAGCACCCTGGATCATACGACTCAAGCGTCCCTGGTCGACTACAGCCCTACTGTTTCGCGCTGGGTCAAATTGCGCCGGACGGGACGACGCGTAGGTTTGCGTCCCGTCCGGCCAACAATCCGATTATTGCGAAGTCAGCGTTCCCAGGTTGGCCGTGTCGAACGGGTTGGCCGCGGTGGCGCCCGCCCCATTGATGTCGCAGTAGGTCCAGTGCGAGCCGCTGTCCAAGCTGAACCGCCAGAGGAACGAGTAGCTGCCCGCGGCCGGCGCGGTCAGCGACGCGGAGTAGTCAGTCCCGTTGCCGGCCGCCGTTCCAGCAGTGAAGGCAAACTGCGTGAAGGGATCGGTGCCGGCGATTCCGTAGCCGACCTGGCCCTTGACCACCGCGCCCTCGGGCAGGGTGGTCTCGACGAAGGTGCCATTGAACGGCCCCGCCGTTGCGCCGTGCGTGCCAGTGACGGCCGTGGGCGCGTCGATGGTGCAGAGGTCGATTTCGCCGTTGGCCGCGCCCTTTCCGTTCAGCTCGGCGTGTACCGTGATGCCGTCGCAGCTGCAGAACAGCGTCGGCGTACCCAGCTTCGCCGAGCTGCGCGGGAGGTTGTTCGTGCTGACCGTGTAGTCGGCCGACGGAACACCGGTATCGTCGCATCCGCTCGATGAACGCTGCGCCGCCAGCGTCGCCGATTGAGCGCCGGAGGAGCCCGTGCAGCCTGCGACGGTTCCATAGGAGAAGATATCGAGGACCTGCTCCGTCACGGCCCCGAGAGTGACCGATTGGCCTGGCGTCGGGCAGGCCGAGCCGATGGCGGCGACCGTCAAAGCGGTCGGACCAGCGACGAGCGCAACACGGCCCGCGGCCGAAGCCATTTGCAGCGTGCCAAGCACGTCACCGGTGAAAGCGACCGCTGCGGTGCCGCTGCCGGTGGCGCTCTCATTGACCAGGAAATAGCCGCCTGCGGGGATGACGCTGGCGGCAGGAATGTTCGTCACCGCGTACGTCGTGCCGGTCGCGTTCACGTACTGCACCGACCAGCCACCGGCAGGCACCGTGACGTCCGTCTCGCTGCGATTGTGAAGCTCGACGAAGTCGTTTTTTACCGTCGCGCTCCCAGAGCCGCCACCAGTGTAAACTTGGCTGATGAGGACCGGCGAAACGGCGGTGCAGACGCCACCCGTAGCCGGTGCGGGCGTCAGGTAGCTGGTGCTTGCCGTAGCGGCGCCGAGACCATTGGCCGCGTCCTTGGCGGCCGAAGTGGTCTTGAGCTCGTAGGCGGTGCCATCGGCGAGCTTCGCGAGTCCCAAAGTGAAGATCGTGTTACCGGCGCTAGGCGTCAGAGAGAGCGCGAGGCAGGTGGTGAAGTTGTCCTTCGAGAACTGCACCGAGCCGGTGCAGGCACCGTCCGCCGCCTGACCCGTGACAGTCGAGGGGTCCATAGCCGCCGAGTAAGTGACGGTGATGGTGGGCGTGGTGGTGATGGTGCCCGAGGCCGGACTGAACGAGTCGGTCGGGCCCAGCGCAACGTCGTTGGCCACCCAAGCGCTCGGGTTCACCTGCTCGACCGTGACGGCGCCCACTGCGGTCTCGCTGCGCACGACCGGGGTCTGCTTGATCTGGACGGTACGGTTGAAGCCGGCGGTGGTGGCCGTCGGCAAGCCGAGTGTAGTCGCCAGCGTGGTGGGGATGCGGAACTCGAACCTGGCATCGGTTGCGTTGGTGCCCGTCACCACGACACCCGCGGTGCTGAGGAAGTAGCCGGTGAAGCCGTTGCGGCTGAGCGGGGAAGTGATGGTGCCGGTCAGGCTGACCAGGTTGGACTCGAACGGCCAGTTGCCCACGTTGATGGGAGCCGGCCAGTCGGCGGGCGTGAGGTTGCTGAAGTCCGGCACGGCCGGCAGCGGCGCATTGTGCGAGGCAACGTGAGGCGCGGTGCCCAGCGTCGCGATCTCGAGCCCGTTCGAGGAGGTGCAAGGCGGCGTGGTGCAACCCGCCAGCAGACCGGTGATGTTGGTCAGGTCGACCAGGTCGCCCACCGAAATGGCGCTGGTGTCGGCGCCCACGAAGATGGCCGGGACGGCCGTCGGAGTGGTGGCCGCCGCGGTGTTCGCGGGCTGGATGAAGAAGCCCTCGCCGTCGGGCGTACCGATGGCCGCACTGCCGACCGCCGCCTTGACATACGTGACGAGCGCACCGTGAACCGCGTCGTTGGTGGTCGGCAAGCCTTCGGCGATGTCCGCGCGCAGCTGGGTGATCTCGCCCACCACGTCCGGCGTGGCGGTGGTGGCCTGCGCCGTCGCGACCGGCGATGCATTGCCGGCGGCGTCCATCACCGAGAGGCCAAAGCAGTACGTCTGCGAGTAGCTGAGGCCGGTCACCGTCAGCACTTCGAACGTGCCTGGCGCCTGCGGCACGGCAGCCACGGGGAAGAGCGTCGCGTTGTTGAAGTCGAAGGTGCCCGGGCAGGCGCCCACGGCGAAGGCAACCTTGAAGCTCGCCGCCGTGCCGGTGGTGCCGTCGTCGCCAACGTCGCTGAAGGCGAGATCGACCGAGTTGAAGGTGATGTTCTGCGCCGTCAGCGGCGACACCTGCGCCGGAGCGGTGGTGTCCGTGATGAGCTTGAACGGCTGGCGCGCCGAGGTGTTGCCCGCCAGGTCCGTCGCCGTCGCGGCGATGCAGACCGGCATCTTGTCCGAGCCGGCCAGAGCGATGGTTGCCGCCTCGGTGGCGCCGGGCGCCGCGCTGGGGATGGGCTGCGTCGCGACCGGCGTTCCCGCGGTGGCCGGGTCGATGGCGTCGCAGTCGCCGGCCGTGCCGGGCGCCGTGATCGGGACGTAGTAGACGCTGTACGAGGCTACCTGGCCGCTGGCCGCGTCGATGCCGTTGTCGGCAGGCGCGACCCAGCTCAGCTTGGCGCCGGTAGAGGTGGCGTCGCCGGGCTGCAGCGTCTGGATGACCACCGGGCCGGGCGGAGTCTCGTCCGGCGGAGGCGGAGGCGTGGCGGTGGTGAAGCTGGCCGCCAGCGAGAAGGAGACATCGTCCAGGTTGCTGGTCAGCTGCACGCCCACGCAGTAGGTGGTCGCGCCGCTCAGGCCGGTGAAGAGCGCCGAGCCGCCGCTGGCGTCGGCGGTGACGTTCGTGTCCGCGTTGAAGAAGTCGGAGCTGTTGAGCGGGCAATCGCCGGTGGCGACGGCCGCGAAGGCAATGGCCGACTTCTGCGTGGTGCCGGTCTGGAAGAAGGGCGTGAAGGTCAGGCTCTCGGTGCTCTCCGCCGGCTCACCGGCGGTGCCGCTGAGGTCGTCCGCCATGTGCGGCGGCAGCGACACGTTCGACAGCGCGGAGGTCTTGCCGGCCGCGTCGGTGGCGGTCACGTCGAAGCAGACGTCGTCCGCGTCGATGGCGGTCACCTGCACCTCGACACCCTCGGTGCCGCCCGGGCCGATGGGCGTCAGCGTGTTGGGGATCTTGGTCGCGTTTGCCAGATTGGCGGTGGTGATCGGGCAGCCTTCGTCGGTAGCCGAATAGAGGGTGTAGCTCTTGACCGGGTTGCCCAGCGAGTCGGCCGGGGCGGTCCACTTGAGGTACGCGGTCTGCTGGTTCACGCCTGCGCCACCCGGAGGCAGGCTGTCGTCCTCGAGCCGCGCGGTCAGGTCGGTGATGGGCGCGGGCGGAGCAGCGCCTCCGCCGCCGCCGGTGGGCTGGGTCATGGCCGGGACGAAATCGGAGGCGATGCCCAACGTGCCGCCGGCGTTGGTGGCGTTGACGAAGAAGCAGTACTGCGTGGCTGCCGTCAGGCCGGTGAGGACCACGTTCACGGGCTGGCCCGCCGCGGTGATCTTGCCCGTCTCGTCGAAGGGAACGTCGGTGGGATTCTGGAACTGCGAGCAGTCGCCCGTGACGTAGTTGACGTCATACTTCAAAGCCACGCCGGTGCCGGCGTTGCCGTTGTCCACCACCGAGCTGAACTGGATGGAGATGGTGGTGTCGGTCGTCCCGGTCACCACGACGTTCGGGGGCGGCGGCGGCGCGGACTGATCGCTGGTCTGGAGGAGCGCCACGTTGGACCAGGCGGCGTCGCCGTCGGTGTCGCTGGAGAGCAGAGCGACGCAGTAGACGGAGTTGGGCGTCAGCCCGGTGATGGGCAGCTGGTGGCCATTCTGCAGCTGGCCAATGTCCTTGAGCGAGCCGCCGGCCATCGCCGCGATGTCGCTGCCGAACGGCGCGCAGCCGCCGTCGAGCGCCGGGGCGAGCGCGTACTTGAAGGGCGCAGGCGTGGTGCCGTCCTGGAAGAGCGGCGTCGAAAAGCCCAGGTCGGCGCTGGTGTCGTTGGTGGCATCGCCCTCGTTCAGATCGGTGACGCCGATGGGGGGCAGCGGCACGTTGGAGAGCGCCGAGGCAGTGCCCTGCGCGTCCTTGGAGATGATGGCGAAGCAGATGTTGTCGGAGTTGATCTCCACCGGCGCGAAGGTGCTGAA
>DATBAA010000809.1:0-1965 GCA_036271755.1 Myxococcales bacterium
GTGTTCCGCCATGCCCAGCCGCAACTTGAGCAACGGCAGGAGGCTTTGACCTCCCGACATCACCTTGGCGGTGTCTCGATATTGCGTGAGCAGCTTGATGGCCTCTGGCAGAGTCGGAGGCGAGTGGTAGTCGAATGCAGCGGGGATCATGTTGTCTCCTTGAACGTGGTCAACGGAGAATCAGGTACAGGGCAACTGCTGCGACGACGACGGTGAGCCAGAAAGTGGGGCTGCTGAAGGTGCGGCGGGCGGCGGCGCCGGCGGCGCGGGCCCCGATGGCGCCGACGTCGAGCACCTCGGGCTTGGGCGGCAGAGGCGCCGGCGCGGCGACAGGTGGGGCCACTGGAGCAGCTTGGATCGCGACCGGCGCGGCCGCGGGAGCCGCCGCCGCGATCGCTTCCGCCGCCGGAGCAGG
Organism: Myxococcales bacterium; assembly: GCA_036271755.1. Taxonomy (GTDB): domain Bacteria; phylum Myxococcota; class Myxococcia; order Myxococcales; family 40CM-4-68-19; genus 40CM-4-68-19. The sequence continues at coordinate 416 of DATBAA010000809.1, forward strand.
CGCGCTCGCCGCGGGCTCTGCCGCCGCTGGCGCTACCGGCGCGGGAGCGGCCGGCGCGGTCTCGAGCTGCGCCCGCAGCCGCTGCGAGAAGATCTGGAACATCTGATCGCTGACGTCCTGGATCATCCCGCGCCCCATCTGCGCCAGGATGCCGGTGATGTTCACCTGCGAGGTGGCGGTCACTTCAGTCTCGCCGGCCGCGTTCTGCTTCACCTCGCTCTTCATCTTGAGGTCGGCGCCGCCGCGGCCCTTCACGTCCTGGCCGATGCCGCTCAGCTCGGCCGTCATCGACGCTTCGTCGAGCTTGTCGAAGACGATCTTGCCCTTGTAGCTGGAGGAGACCGGGCCGACCTTCATGCTCATGGTGCCCGTATAGGTCTTCTCGTCGAGCTTGCCGGTGATGGCCGCGCCGGGAAGGCAGCTGGCCACGCGCTCGGGGTCGATGAGGAACTTCCACACCGCAGTGGGCGGAGCATTGACCACGAACTTCTTGACGATCTCAAAAGCCATTTCAGGGTTCTCTCAAGCGGCGAGGAATTTGTCGGGAAAGGCGAGGAACTTCTCTTTGCAGCGGGCGTTGCAGAAGAAGTAATCGCGCCCCTGGTATTGGCCGCGGTGCCTGGCGTTGGCGACTTCGACGGTCATCCCGCAGACCGGGTCGAGCTCGGTCTGCACCACCAAGACCGGCGGCTGTACCGGCTGCTTCACACTTTGGCGGAGCTGGACGATCTGCGCGAGGATGCTGAGCGCGACCTCTTCCGGCACGCGCGCGCCGATGTCGAGGCCTGCCGGATTGTGGATTTGATCGAGGAGCTCGACGGCGATGCCGCGCGCCACCATCGACTCGCGCAGCTCGGAGAAGCGCTTCCGGCTGGCGACCACGGCGACATAGGAAGCCTTCGCTTCCAGCGCGACGGCGAGCGACTCCTCGTCGTTCTCGCCCATGGTGGCCACCACCGCGAAGAGCTTGCCGCCGCGTCCGGTGGCCGCTTGATCCATCTCCACCGCGTAGCCCATCACCTCGCCCAGCCTGGCGAGCGAGCGCGAGACGGGCGATTCACCAAAGAGCAGCAACCGCGGCGAGGGCAACACCGGTTCGAGATAGATGTCCACGCTACCTCCGCTGTGGCAGGTCATGGGCAGCGCGATGACGCCGGGCCGCTCCTGACTTTTGGGATCGGGCGAGAGCGAGACCAGGCGCGGCTTTCCGTCCGCCAGCGCCGCGGCCGCCTCGCGCTTCACCGTGGGCCGGGTGCAGTTGCCGCCCAGCCAGCCGTGATAGCTGCCGTCTGCCGTGATGACCGCCATGTCGCCCGGCTGCGCCGAGCTGTACGGCTCTCTGCGCACCACCGTGGCCAGCACGAACGGTTCGCCTTGCTTCGCTAGATCGGCCGCCAGCTGCAGAAGCTCTTTACGCATGTCGCAACTCCGCCAGCACGCGATCGACGTCGGCCGGCAAATCGAGATCGGTGAGCGCCGCCGCGGGCCAGGCAATCTCCGCCGCTTCGGCGCGGTGCTGCTTGACGACGCGCTTGCCGCAATCTTCCGCC
>DATBAA010000810.1:0-12335 GCA_036271755.1 Myxococcales bacterium
TCGTAGCGGGCGAGGTGATCTCGCATCAGCCAGCCGTAATGGATTCCTTCCACCACGCGCTCGCCGTCCAGATTCGGCTGCCACTTCGGCTTCGCTTCGAGCCCTGCTTCGAGCACCACGGTCATGTTTTGCCCCCCCCCAAGCTAACGCATTGCAGAGTCCGTGCCGGACGGTACGAGTCTGGCAATCTGTCCAAACAGGCTTTGCGTCTGGCCGGGGGGAATGCAGCCGCAGTACGTTTTCCACGGTACTTGGCGCAGTCTGCTTATGCAACTGCTCCCGCTGGTCTAGAGTGCGCGCGAAATGACCTCCCGGCGCGGATTTCTCAAGAAGACCCTGGGCGGCGCGCTGCTGCTGGGCGCTGCCGCGGCGGTGCCGGTGGCGCTGCGGAAAACCAGGCTGCGCGCGGCGCCGCCGGGATTGAAGTTTTTCACTACCGCCGAGTATTCAATCTGGTCCGCGGTGGCCGAGCGCGTGCTGGCGCGCGAGCCGACCCCCACCACCGCCGCCGAGGCGAAGCTGACCGGGCCTGTGCCGCGCCCCGCCGCGCCAGGCCTCGAGCAAATCGACGTGGCCGCCAAAGCCGATGCCTTCCTCGCGCCGCTACCGCCCGGCGATGCAAAGGATTTGAAGCAGCTTCTGGCGCTCTTCGACAACGCGCTCTTCAGCGTCGCCACCGGCGGACCGGCGAAGCCGTTTACCGAGATGACCCCGGAGCAACAGGACGCACATCTCCGCGCCTGGCAGACCTCGCGGCTGGCGGTTCGCCGCACCGGATTCCAAGCGATGAAGCGGCTCTGCGCGGCAATCTACTTCGGCGATCCTTCGACGTTTGCCTCGGTTGGATATCCCGGCCCTCCATATGATCTGGTCAAGTCGGTGCGGAGATGATCCACGCCGGCAGCGACACCGATCTGGTCCTGAAGCCCGACGTCTGCATCGTCGGCAGCGGCCCCGGCGGCTCCATGGTCGCCTCGCGCCTCGCGCGCGCGGGCGCGAAGGTCGTCGTCTTGGAAGAGGGCGGCCACAACACCAAGGAGCAGTTCGACATGCAGGAGCCGCGCGCCTTCCAGCGGCTCTATCAAGACCGCGGCAACCGGGCGACGGCCGATCTCTCCATCGCGGTCTTGCAAGGCCGCAGCGTCGGCGGCGGCACCGTCATCAACTGGACCACCAGCTACCGCACGCCCGACGACGTGCTCGCGTACTGGCAGAAGCAGCAGGGCTCGCTGCTGACGCCTGCGATCTTGAAACCGCACTTCGAGGAAGTCGAACAGCGGCTGGGCATCCAGAAGGTGGACTACGAAGACACCAACGCCAACAACCGCGCCATCTATGACGGCTGCAAGAAGCTGGGCTGGCAGGTCGATACGACCCGGCGCAACGTCCGCGGCTGCCTGCGCACCGGCTACTGCGGCATGGGCTGCCCGGTGGACGCCAAGCAGAGCGCGGCGCTGACCTACTTGCCCGACGCGGTCGCCGCGGGCGCCGAGGTGTACGCGAATTGCCGCGTGGAGAAGATCGAGACGAGCGGCAAGCGCGCGGTGGCGGCGGTTGGCCTGGTGCTCGACGCGCAGACGTTTCAGGCGACCGGGCGGACCATCCGCGTCGAGCCGCGCGTGCTCGTCGTCTCGGGCGGCGCGTTGAACTCTCCGGCGCTGCTCTTGCGGTCGGGACTCGATCGCGGGCCGGTGGGGAAGAAGACCTGGCTGCATCCCACCATCGCCATGGGTGCCTTCTACAAGGACCCCGTCGAGGGGTTCTACGGCGCGCCGCAGAGCGTGGCCTCGCACCACTTCGCGCACCGCAACGAGAACGCGGGCTTCTTCTTGGAAGCAGCGCCGGTGCATCCCATGCTCTCGGCCATCGCGGCGCCGGGCTTCGGCGCGGGCCTGCGCGGCCGTATGTCGCGGTTGCCCAACCTCTGCGCCACCATCTCGCTCATGATCGACGGCTTCGACGAAGCCGAGAGCGGCGGCACGGTGACGCTGCGCAAGGATTCCGGGCCCAAGCTCGACTATCCCTTCACGCCGCGCATGCACGAGTGCTTCATCGCCGGCATGAAGGCCATCGCGAAGCTGCACCTGGCCAACGGCGCGCTCGAGGTGCAGACCTTCCACAACGACCCGGTGCACATCACCACCGAGGCGGACATTTCCAAGATCGACCAGCCGCCGATGGGACCCAACCTCTTCGCGGCCTTCACCGCGCACCAGATGGGCGGCTGCCGCATGGGCGCGGACCCGGCGCACAGCGTGGTCGACCCCAAGCTGCGCCATCACGATGTAGAGAACCTCTTCGTGGTGGACGGCAGCGTCTTCCCCACCGGCCTGGGCGTGAACCCGATGGAGTCGATCTACGGCATCTCCTCGTGGGCGGCCGACAACGTAAAGGCGGCTCTCACTTGAGTGAAGTGCAGGAAAAGATCGTCCCGGTGGATGCGTTGCCCGACCGGCTGGACAAGGCAGTGGCGAAGCTCTTCGGCGTCACCCGCGGCCGGGCCATGGACTGGATCGCCGAGGGCCGCGTGAAGGTGAACGGCTTGCGCGCGCCCAAGGGCGCTCCCGCGGAGCCGGGCGCGGTCATCAGCGTGGCGCTGCCGCCGCCCGACCAGCCGGTGCCGCAGGCGGATCTGGCGATTCGCATCGTCCACGCCGACAATTGTGTCGTCGTCGCCGACAAACCAGCGGGCATGGCGTCGCATCCTTTGAAGCCCGGAGAGAGAGGCACCGCCGCCAACGCGCTGGTGGGCCGCTTCCCCGAGCTGGCGCAGGTGGGGCCGCAGCCGCGCGAAGGCGGCCTCGTGCACCGGCTCGACACCGACACCTCGGGGCTCTTGCTCGCGGCCCGCACCGACGCGGCGCACGCCATGCTGCGAGCGCAGTTCGCCGCGCGCACCGTCGAGAAGGGCTACCTGGCGCTGGTCGCCGGAGAGCTCCACGCCGGCGGAGAGATCGCGCTGCCGCTCTTCCACGACCCGCGCGACCCGCGCAAGATGCTGGCCGCCAGCGACCCCGAGTACGCCGAGCTCCACGGCGCGCGCCCAGCGTTGACGACGTTTGCTCCGGTCGAGCGGCGCTCTGGCTTCACGCTGCTCGACGTCGGCATCGCCACGGGCGTGATGCACCAGATCCGCGCGCACCTGTCGTTCATCGGCCATCCGCTCGCCGGCGACGAGCTGTACGGCGGCCCGCCGCTGCCCGGGCTCGATCGTCATTTTTTGCACGCGGCGCGCCTTGGTTTCGCTCACCCGGACGGGTCTCGCGCGCACTTCGAAAGCCCGCTTCCGCCAGAGTTGTCGGAGACCTTTCGTGCGCTGTAGCAATAGATCGGGAAGATCGAAAATCGAGCTCACACGTCAGATCTGTTGCGTTGACAGTACTTGTCGCCGTGTGTAGGCTCCGCCCCCTTTTCGCCCTCGCAAACACCTCTGTACAGAGGAGCAGTCAAACGCCATGGATTTCAGCCTCTTTGGGATGTGGAAGTCGATGGGCCTTCCGGCCCGCCTGGTCGTCATCACGCTGGCGATCATGTCCGTCTACTCGTTGAGCGTGATGGCAGAGCGGCTGTTCAGCTTCTCTCGAGCCAAAGACCAGAGCCGTAAGTATGCGGAAAAGCTCCGCGACTTATTGCCGGGTCACCAGCTCGTGGAAGCCGCGCAATATGCTCTCACCCTCAAGTACGGGCACATTCCCCGCGTCCTCGGCGCCGGAATCTCCGAGTACAACAAGGGCCGCGAGGCGCTCAACAACCAGGGCCCGCACGACGTGGGCGAGTTCGACCTCGTCGAAGCCATCAACCGCTCCGTGGACCGCGCGACACTGCGAGTCACGGCCGATCTGCGCCGAGGCCTCTCCGGCCTGGCGACGGTCGCTTCGGCTGCCCCGTTCGTCGGACTCCTCGGCACGGTGCTCGGCATCATCACCGCCTTCCAGCTCATGGCGTCCTCGGGCTCTGGCGGTCTCGCGTCAGTGTCGGCCGGTATCTCCGAGGCGCTCATCACCACCGCCTTCGGTCTGCTCGTCGCCATCCCCGCGCTGATGATGTTCAACTACTTGACCAACCGGGTCGAGGAGATGACCGTCGACATCGCCGACGCCTCCAACGAGCTCGTCGACTTCTTCCTCAAGGAAGGCCGCTTCGACGAGCCGCTGACCAACCCGGGCGCCAAGAAGCCCGCGCCGGTGAAGGCTTAAACCGCCATGGGCATGGACGTCGGCAGCGCCAAAGGCTCCGTCCGTTCCGACATCAACATCACGCCGCTGGTCGACGTGGTGTTGGTGCTGCTGATCATCTTCATGGTGATCACGCCCATGCTCCAGCGCGGCAAGTCCGTCGAGCTTCCCAAGGCCAAGCACGCCGCGGCGAACGAAACGAAGGACGCGCCTGAGCCGATCTTCATCAGCGTCACCAAGGACGGCGAGGTCTGGGTCGAGCAGGACAAGCAGCCGGCCAACAAGGAGGCCGTCATGGCCGCCTTGGAAGCCGCTGCCAAGACCCCCGGCCAACGTGTGATGCTCAAGGCCGACGTCGAGACCGAGTACGGCAAGGTCCGCCCGGTGATGGACTGGGCCTCCAAGGCCAAGCTCAAAGGCGTCTCGCTCGCCCTCGAAGAGTTGAAGGGAGCGAAGTAGCCATGGGCATGGACGTCGGGGCCAAGAAGGGCCCGCGCTCGGACATCAACATCACGCCGCTGGTGGACGTGGTGCTGGTGCTCCTGATCATCTTCATGGTGCTGACGCCGCTGATGGAGAAGGAGATCGGCGTCCGCGTGCCGGAGGATCTGCCGCCGGACATCATCGTCGACCCGCCCCCGCCCGACCTGGTGCAGGTGCTCTTCAAGGTCGACGAAGCCGGTCTCTTCCACATCAACAGCGAGACGCTGACCGACGCCAACATGCAGGACCGGCTCAAGGCCTACTACAAGCTGGCCAAGAGCAAGGAAGCCACGCAAGGTCCGCCGGTCATCTTCTTCGACGCCGACGACAAGGCGAAGTACGCACGCGCCGTCAAAGGCCTGGACGCCATCCGCGACAGCTCGTCGGGCTGGACCATCGGCATGATGACCGCCTCGGTGAAGGCCGAAGAAGCCGCTCCCGCTCCGCAGCCGGGCGCAACTCCGGGCGCTCCGGGCGCTGCTCCCGAAGGCGCAGCGCCGGCGCAGGCTCCGGCAACGCCGCCGGCCGAACCGCCGAAGTAAAGAGTCTTTCAGCACCAAACTTGCGGAGCCCACGGAGATTCGAGCTCTGTGGGCTCTTTCTTTTCGTGCCCGCTACTTCTTGCGGCCGCGGCCACCGCGGCGACGGCGGCGGCGAGGGCCTTCGCCGGCAGCGCGAGGCTTCGTGCCGGGGGTCTCTTCGTCGGACGGAAGCTGCGACAGGTCCTGGCCGGCGAAGATGGCTTGCCAGCGCGCCAGCTGATCGTGCCCGCGGCCCGTGGCGGCCACCGACAGCTCGAAGACCGCCAGCGCTTCGGGGAAGTAGCTCTGCCGCGCGAAGGTCTGCGGCGAGTTGCGCCGCCGGCGGCGCTCGCCCGACAAGATAGGCTGGGCCAGCAAGATCATCCGCGTCCGCTCGGCGATGCGCCGGGGCAGCCGGGCGGTCTTCACCATCTCGGCCAGCACGATCTCGGGAGCGACCACGTCCTGCGGCAGCGACCAGGGCGGCACGTCTCCGCCGACCGTGAAGGCTGGAATGCCGGTGCCGCCCAGGCGCTCGTCGTGCAGCTCGGTGCTGTCGACCAGCGCGCCTTCGGGCAGCGGCGCCTGCGCGGGGTCTTCGCCTTCACCCTCGGCCGGCTCTTCGGCGTCGCTCTCTTCCTCGAGGGCGGAGAGCTCTTCGTCCAGCTCATCGTCCACTTCCGGCTCGGACGCGGCCTCTGCTTCGACTTCTTCGACTTCGGCTTCGGCGGCAGCTCCGGCGGCGGGCTTCTGCGGCCGCGCCGGACCCTTGGGAATGGGCCCCTTCAGCGAAGGATCGCGCGGCAAGGGCGCGAGCAGCGTGGCCAGCAGCACGGCGTCAGAGGGAATTTCGCCGACGCGCACGTGGGCGTCCAGGGCGTCGAGCGCGCGCAGATGCCGCTCGGCCTCCTCGGGGCCGCTCTTCTCCAGATAGGCGGCGACCGGCGGCAGGAGCACCCGCAAGGCATGCACCTCGCGCAGCAGCTCGAAGCAGCGCCGCGACGCACCCGACCGGGCCAGCTTGAGCACCTCTTCCAACACGCGAGGCGGGGCGCAGCGCGGAATCTCTTCCACGTGCTGCCGCATGGCGGCCGCGGTCTTGGGCTCCAGGTCGAAGGCGCACTTGGCGGCAAAGCGGATGGCCCGCAAGATGCGCACCGGATCCTCGCGCATGCGCACGTCGGGGTTGCCGATGGTGTGCACCAGCCGCTTCTGCAAGTCGGCCTTGCCCTCGACGTGGTCCACCACCTTGCCCTCGTCCACGTCGTAGAAGAGGCCGTTGATGGTGAAGTCGCGGCGGCGGGCGTCTTCTTCAGCGGTGCCGAAGACGTTGTCGTGGCGGATGAGCAGGTCTTGCGGCAGGTCCTGCAGCTCGTCCAGCGGGTTCTGCCGGAAGGTGGAGACCTCGATGATCTTGCCGCTGTAGAAGACGTGCGCCAGCCGGAACCGCCGGCCGATGAGGCGCGAGTTGCGGAAGGTGGCCCGCACCTCGTTGGGGTGCGCGGAGGTGGCGACGTCGAAGTCCTTGGGCCGGATGCCGAGCAAGAGGTCGCGCACGCAGCCGCCGACCAGAAAAGCTTGATGACCGGCACGACGCAGTCTGCGCACCACCTTGACCGCGTCGGGGTCGAGCAGTGCCTCGGGGATTTCCGGTTGCGCGCTCACGCGCGGCTGTTCGCTGGACTCTGACAAGCTGGGCCGGTACCTAGCCCCTGCGAGGGGGTTGGTCAATGGTTTAGCTCGCCAAAGGTCGCTTTTAGGCCGGTCCCACGGCTCTTGCAGAGGCAAGTATACGGGCGTATACATGGAGGCATGACGACCCGTAGCCTGTCGGTCGAGGCGGTGGTGGGAGCCGGAGCGGCGCTGGCCCGGGAGAAGGGCTTTCCGGCGCTGGGCGTCCGCGCGCTGGCCGCCCGGCTGAAGGTCACCCCCATGGCGCTCTACCGTCACCTGCCGGACGGCGAGGCGCTCTCTTCGGCGGTGCTCGACGCCCTGCTCCTGGAGCTGCCGGCCCTGCCCTCTGCGGGCCAGCCGCTCGAGCAGCTGAAGGCCTGGGCGGTGGCGGCCCGGGCGATGTTGCAGACCTGCCGCGGCCTCGCCCACCACTTGCTGCTCCACTGGTTCGAGCTGCCGCGGGCGCTGGAGGTGGTCGAGTCGCTGCTCGGCGCGACCGAGGCCCTGGGCTTCAAGGGCTTCGAGGCGGTGGCCGCGTCCAACGCCGTCTTCACCTTCGTCCTCATGCGCGTCGAGCTGGAAGAGTCGCTGCGCGACGCCAATGTGTTGCAGCGCAAGCTGCCCGCGCTGCGCGGCCTGCCCCGCCTGGCCCGGAACGCCGCCGAGTATCGCGTGGCACGCGTCGACGCCCACTTCGACTACGGCCTCTCGCTGCTCCTCGAGGGCCTGGAGCGGCGGTCATGATCGTCCGCGACGCGACGGCGGAGGACCTCCCGCAGATCCTCGCCATCTACAACGACGTCATCGCCAACACGACCGCGGTGTGGACCGAGGAGCCCGCCACACTGGAAGACCGGCAGGCCTGGTTCGCCGGACGCAAGGCCGCGGGCTATCCCATCTTGGTCGCAAGCGAAGGCGGCTCGGTTTCGGGCTTTGCTTCCTTTGGCGACTTCCGCGCCTGGCCCGGCTATCGCTATACGGTCGAGCATTCCATCCATGTGCGCGACGGCGAGCGGCGGCGCGGCGTCGGCAGCGCGCTCTTGCCCGCGCTGATCGAGCGCGCGGCGAAGTTGAACAAACACATGATGATCGCCGGCATCGAAGGAGAGAACACCGGCTCAATTTTGCTTCACAAGCGGTTCGGTTTCTTGGAAGCCGGCCGATTGTTTCAGGTTGGACATAAGTTCAACCGCTTCATTGATTTGCTTCTCCTTCAGCGCGGACTTTAAGGTTCGTGCTGGAGGCGCCGCATGCAAGGAAAGCACGTAGGACATTTTGGCTGGTATGATTTAGTGACCAACGACGCCAAAGCCGCCGCCGCTTTCTATCGCGAGGTGGTGGGCTGGCAGAAGCAATCGTGGGCGGACGGCGAGTACACGCTCTTCACCGGACCGCAGGGCCCGCTGGGCGGCGTCATCCAGCGCGCGGGCCGGCCGCCACATTGGACTTCCTATGTTCTGGTGAACGACGTCGACGCCACGGCTTCGCAGGCCACCAGGCTGGGCGGGCGGGTCTATGTGCAGCCCAATGAAATGGCCGGCGTCGGCCGGTACGCGGTGATCGCCGACCCGCAAGGAGCCAGCATCGCGCTCTTCAAGCCGGTGGGCGACCCGCTGGCATTGCACGATATTACCAAACAGGGCGAGTTCGATTGGAACGAGCTCTTGACCACCGATCGAAACAAAGCCTTCTCCTTTTACTCGCAGATCTTCGGCTGGCAAAAGCTGGACGAGCAGGATCTGGAGCCGATGGGCACGTATCTGGTCTACGGCATCGGCGACCGGCAGATGGGCGGCATCGTCACCAAGACCGCGGAGATGCTGGCCCTGCCCACCGCCTGGATCTACTACATCAACATCGGCGATCTCGACGAGGCGACGAAGCGCGCGGTGGCCAATGGCGGCAAGGTCACGCGCGGCCCCATGGAGGTGCCGGACGGCTCGCACGTGGCGCACCTGATCGATCCGCAAGGCGCGGAGTTCGCGCTGCACGAGCCCGCGCGGTAGCGCTCAGGCCGCGAGGCGCGGAGTGCCGTGCAGCGGCAGCCGGATGAAGAAGGTGGTGCCCTTCCCCGGCTCGGTGGTCATCGTCAGCTCGCCCTTGTGCTTCTCCACCACCACCGCGCGGGCAATGGCCAGGCCCTGTCCCGTGCCGCGGCCCACCTCCTTGGTGGTGAAGAACGGGTCGAAGATGCGGTCGCGAATCTCCTCGGGAATGCCGGCCCCGGTGTCGGCGACGCTGACCACCACCCAGTCGTTCTCGCGCCGGGTCCGCACCGTGATGCGCCCCAATTCGCCGCTGCCCTTGACCACGTCCGAGACGGCGTGCGCCGCGTTGATCACGATGTTGAGGACGGCCTGGTTGAAGTCGCCCGCGTGGGCCATCACGTGCGGCAGGTCGCCGAAGTCGGTGGTCAGCTCGGCGGCGTATTTGTATTCGTTGCGGGCGATGGTGAGCGTGCTCTCGATGGCTCGATTCAAATCCACCGGCTGCATCTCCTTGGCGTCCGGATGGGCGAAGTCCTTCATGGCGCGGACGATGCTGGCCACCCGCTCCAGGCCGTCGCGGCAGCGGTCGAACGCCTTGGGAACGCTCGTCACCAGGTAGGGCAAATCCAAATCGCCGCACGAAACGCCAGCTTGCTGTTTCTCCACCGCGGTCAGCAGATCGGACGAGGTCTCTTGCAAGAATTGAAGGCTGTCGCCGACGAACTGCACCGGCGTGTTGATCTCGTGCGCGACGCCCGCCGCCAGCCGTCCCACCGACTCCAGCTTCTGCGCCTGCCGCAGCCGGACTTCCATCTGCATGCCGGTCTTGGTGGCGGCCGTCAGCTCGTCGTGCACCTGCTGGAGCAAGGCGTGGGCCTTCACCAGGTCGTCGCGCTGCTCGTCGCTGCGGCCCAGCATGTCGCGAATGACGTAGAAGCGCCGCCGCGAGATCTCCGAGCAGAAGACCGCCAGCAGCGAGAAGCTGAGCGGATACATCCAATGAACGCCGTCCAGGAGCGCGCCGATGTCGGTGAAGATGCAGAAGCCGGCCAGGCTCACCACCGCGATCTTGCCCTGCAGGTGATCGAGGACCAGCGCGAAGAAAGGCAGCCAGAACCAGCAAGGCAAGGTCCAGCCCGCGACGTAGCCGGTGGCCAGGGTGACGACGGCGTTGACGCCGCAGCGCAGCAGCTCCGCCTGCAGGCCGCGCTTCTTCAGGTAGACGAGGTTGATCCAGATGTTGAAGACGGACGCCAACAGAGCGATGCCGAAGACGATGCCGAACTGCGGCCATTTGCCCCAGATGGAGGCGAGCATCAGCAAGTTGATGAAGAGCGCACCCTGGCCGTTGAAGGCGTTGAGCCTGCCCACGAACTCGACGTAGCGCGCGCCCTCCATGGACTGCTGCAGCGGGACCGGGCGGCTCATGCCGCCTCCTGCTCTTTCGGCGTGCTCAGCGGCAGGCGGATGAAGAAGGTGGTTCCCTTGCCCGCCTCGGTGGTCAAGGTCAGCTCGCCGCCGTGCTTCTCCACCACCGAGCGCGCGATGGTGAGCCCCTGGCCAGTGCCCTTGCCCACTTCCTTGGTGGTGAAGAAGGGGTCGAAGATGCGGTCGCGGACGTCCTCGTGGATGCCGCCGCCCGAGTCGGCGATGGAGACGATGATGGCGCCGTCCTCGAAGCTGGTGGAGACGCGGATGAGGCCTTTGCCGCCGGTGCCTTTGACCACGTCGCCGATGGCGTGGGCGGCGTTGATCAGGATGTTGAGCACCACCTGGTTGATCTCGCCGGCGTGGCAGACGAGCGGCGGCACCTCGCCGAAGGCGGTCTCCACCTCGGCGACGTATTTGTATTCATTGCGGGCAATGGTGAGCGTGCTTTGAATGGCGCGGTTCAAGTCGACGGTGGTCATCTCCGCCGAATCCGGGTGCGCGAACTCATTCAATGAGCGGACGATGGTGGTGACGCGCTCCAGGCCGTCGACCGATCGATCGAAGGCCTTGGGCACCTTCTCCAAGAGGAACTCCAGGTCGGCGTTCTTCTCGATCTCCTCGGTGGCGGCGACGGCCTCTGCCAGCGAGCCGCCCTTGAGCGCGGCGCGGCGATTGACGCGGCTGGCGACGACGATGCGCAGCAGGTCCTGCACGGCCTCGCGCAAGAACTGGATGCTGTCGCTGACGAACTGCACCGGCGTGTTTATCTCGTGCGCGACTCCCGAAGCCAGGCGGCCCACGGCCTCCAGCTTCTGCGCCTGCCGCAGCTCGGCTTCGGCGTGCAGGCGGGTGCGCATCTCGTGCTCGAGCGAATCCTTTGCCAGCGAGAGCTCGGCGGTGCGCTCCTCCACCCGCCGCTCGATGTTGACGTTGAGCAGCTGCAGCCGCGCCTCGCGGTCGGCCGCTGCGTTCATCTCCGCGAGCGAGCGCGCGGCGGCGAGGATGAGCACGAAGTCTTCGAAGCACATCCAGGCGGCGTGTACGATCAGGCGCCACCACTCGGGGTTGGCGAGGCCATAGACCGACTCGGGCCAGAAGAGCCCGCGCAGCAGGTGGTCTACGACGATGACGCCGGTGCCGGTGAGGATGACGCGCCAGTTGCGATAGAAGGCGAGAAAGGCCAGCGAACCAAAGACGTGGAAATGGGTTTCAATCCGCCCGCCGGTCAGGTGGATGAGCAGCCCCGACCAGAGCATCTGCACCGCGGCCACCGCGTGCGGGGTCAGCCACCAATCGGGCCGGTAGCGAATGAGATAGAGCGGCAGCGAGTTGATCAAGCCGCCCAGGAGGACCGCCGCCTGGACGTGGATGTGCAGCGACCGCGCCCGGCCTTCCCAGGCGTGCGGCGAGACGATCAAGGCCAAGGCCACCGCGAAGATCCACTGCGCGAGCAAGAGCCAGAAGAAGAGCTGGTTGGTGTCGCGCTGCAGGTGGCGGCGGCTGGTCTCGAAGTGGCTTTGGCGCAGGCTCTCGCGGGTGTTCATGACGCGTCGACCAGGGCGCAGCCGAAGACCGCGTGGCTGTCCCAGCGCGCGGGCTTGCCGGCGAGAAGGTCTTGCACCGCCTGGCGTCCGGTGTTGTCACCTGCATGGCCGCGCGAGGCGGTGATGCCGCCGCTGAACTGCAACCTTCCGCCTGCGTCATAGAGATCGACCTGGCCGGAGGTGCGGGCGCCAAAGCGCTTCGCTTCGACGCCGTCCTTGTCGATGAAGACCGTGGCGCCGGGGATGTTCTCCTGCCAGGTGCCGCCTTGCAGCGGAACGCCGTCCAGCTGCTCGACGACGATCGAGGCCGAGGCGTTGGGCGCGCCGTTCAAGATGACCTTGAGCTCTTCCAACGAGGCGCGCGAGCAATCGCACTGCGGGTGCAGGAAGAGCAGCAGCGAGCTGCGCCCCGGCGTGAGCTTCACGCTGGAGGCGACGGGCCATAGCCGCGGCGCGTCCAGCTGCGCGCCCGGAGTCGTCTTGTACTTGCCAAACCAATACAAGCCGGCGCCCACCAGC
>DATBAA010000811.1:0-2303 GCA_036271755.1 Myxococcales bacterium
CTCTCGAACCGCTACGGCGTAGAGCTCGACTCGATTGGCTTCAACTACTACCGGGACGGCCGGGACAGCGTCGCCTGGCACCGCGACCACATCGCCCGCGAAATCAAGGAGCCGGTGGTTGCGCTGGTCTCGCTGGGTGAGCCGCGCAAGCTGCTGCTCCGGCCTTACGGCGGCGGAGCCTCGACGCCATTCTTGATGCATTCCGGCGACTTGCTGGTCACGGGCGGCCTCACCCAGCGCCGCTGGGAGCACGCCATCTTGAAGGTGGCCCACGCGGGCCCGCGCATCAGCCTCGCCTTCCGCCACGGACTACGTAGGTACTACTAGACGCGAGGGAGCAGGCGCCCAACCTTCCCGGCTGGGGGTTGGATGTTCAAGTGGTGGGTGGCTGGGCGCTGGCAAAAAGCGGCGTACATCGGCACGATTTCGCTCTTCGGCGTCTGGGCGCTGTGGATGGTGGTCATCCACGTCTTCCTCTGGACGCCGCTGCTTCGCAACGTCATCAACCAGAACCAGCAGACGGTCCATCTCAACTATCGCTCCGGCTGGTCCATCTGGCCGGGGCGGGTCCACATCAACGGCCTCATCCTCACGGTCGAGGATCACTTCCAGCAGTTCGAGCTGGACATCGACACGCTGGAAGTCTCGGTGCTGGTTCACCAGCTTCCGCAGCGGAAGTTTCATGCGGAGAAGGTGCGCGGGAGCGGCATCAAGTTCGCCATGCGCCGGCGCCTGACGCCGGGCGAGTTCACCCAGGAAGACCTGCGCGGGCTGCCGCGCATCGACGGCAAGCCGGAGGTGCCCCTGGCCGACACCGTGCCGACGGTCGAGGATGAAACGCCCGACGACCGCTACCGCATGTTCTCGGTCTGGCTGGAGGACATTCGCGGCGACGACATTCGCGTGCTCTGGTTCGACAAGCTGCGGCTCGAGGGCAAGGCGCAGGTCTCCGGCAATTTCTACTTGAAGCCGCAGCGCGAGGTGTACATCGCGCCCGGGACGCTGCACATCGAGCCTTCGACGTTCTTCATCGACGGCACCACCGTGGCGGAAGCGGTGCAGGGCGATCTGGAATTGCGGACCGGTCCGGTGACGCCGCTGCGCATGACTCCGCGCGATTTCGTCCGCGCCTCCAGCCTGACCAGCGATCTGCGCGGCCACCTCTTGGGACTCGAGCTCGCCGGCCTGAAGGGTGGCGCGGGAGATCTGCACGTCGAGGCGCGGGTGAAGGACGGCAAGCTCGCTGAAGGCAATCGCATCCAGGTCGAGCTGGGCAAGACCGGAGTGCCGCCGCTGGAGACGCAGTCGCTCTCCATCCTGGTCGAGGAGAAGCGCGCCTTCGTCACGCTGCGGAAGGTCTCCGCGCCGGGCGCGAAGCTGCCTTTGGTGCAGGCCGCGCTCTTCGGCGACCCGCCAGACCTGGCCGATCTGCAGCCTCCCAAGTCGATGTCGCTCGATCTGGTGGACGGGCAGATCGACGACGCCGCGAAGCTGACGGCGAAGCTGCCGCTGCGGCTCCTGAGCGGCCACGGCACCTTTTCGGCGCACCTCGAAGGGCCGGCCTCGAAGGGCGCGGGCTTCGTCAAGCTGCAGCTGACGCAGCTGTCGCTCGACGCGCGCAACGAGACCTTCCACGCCGACCTCGCCCTCGACGCGCGGGTCAACTCGTTCGACTTCAAGAGCGGCGCCAACCTGTCGGACACCACCGTCGACATCCAGAACGGCGGCATCAAGCGAGACGCGCTCGCCCGCATGTGGTGGGGCCACATCAAGCTGCCGCGCGCGCTGGTCCGCTTCCAGAGCTCGGAGATGTTCGACGGCGATCTGGTGGCCGACTGCCGCGACGCCCGGCCCATCGTCGGCCTCTACGCCCGCACCGGCTCACTGCCCGGCTCGGTGAAGAAGCTCTTCACCATGGACGGGCTGCATGTCTGGGGCTCGGCCGCGCTGGGCAAGGGCTGGGTGGTGCTGCGCGATCTGCACGCCAAAGGCGACGGCGCCGAGGTCCGCGCGGTCTTCCGCCACGAGGACGGCGAGGACGCAGGCGCCGCCTGGCTGAAGGTCGGCATCATCCCGCTCGCGCTCGGAATCGGCGAGCCCGGCAAAGGTCTGCATATCCTCCACCCGGGCGACTTCTTCACCGACCGCAAAGAAGCCCTGGGCCGCGCCCCCATGCTCCTCCCTCGCAAACCACGCGAATAGGCCTCTCTTCATTTCCGCGGCTGATTGGAAGCGGCAGCCCGCGGTTCAGCTGACGGCGCGGAGTTTGGGTTGTTTGCGGGGGACGCGCATGACGAACTCGG
>DATBAA010000812.1:0-2162 GCA_036271755.1 Myxococcales bacterium
GCCAGCTTCATCGGCGGCGCGACGAGCGGCGATCCAACTCCCATCGAGGACTCGTTCCACGGCTCGCACGTCGCCGGCATCATCGCGGCGGCCGGAGACAACCAGATCGGCGTCTCCGGAGTGAGCTGGAGCGCGTCGGTGATGGGCTTGCGGGCGTTCGGCCCTGCCGGCGGGCGCAGCGACGATCTCGCCCGCGCGGTGGACTACGCCGTCGACCACGGAGCCCGCATCATCGACGCGTCGTGGAGCGGCTTTGGCGCGAGCCGGGTGCTGGCAGAGGCCATCGAGCGCGCGGGCAGGAACGGCGTTCTCTTCGTCAGCGCGGCCGGCAACGACGGCGCCGCGAACCCCGGCTTTCCCGCCAGCCTTGCTTTCGACAACCTCCTCTCCGTCGGCGCGAGCAACACGCTGGACGTGCTGGCGTCGTTCTCCAATCACGCAGCGATGATCGCGGCGCCCGGCGTCGGCATCCTCTCCACCACCGCCGCCGGCCTCTACGCGCGCTACGACGGCACCAGCATGGCCAGCGCTTACGTCGCAGGCGTCGCCGCCCTGCTCTGGTCGATCCATCCCAAGGCGACGCTGGCGCAAGTGCGCGAGGCCATCCTCGAGTCGGGCGTGCCCATGGCGGGCGCGGAGCACGGGCGCGTCGATGCTTCCCGGGCGCTCACGGCGCTGGACGCGGCGGAAGAGCCTTTGCCTGGGGCGCTGCTGCTCTCCCGGACCGGGCTCACCTTCGCCTCGCGGCCCGGCCGCGCACCCAGAGCGCAGGCGGTGACCGTCCGGGCCGAAGGCGGCGGCATGCGCAACTGGTCGGCGCGCAGCGATGCTTCGTGGGTCAAGCTCAACGTGGAGCAAGGCGTGACCCCGGCCCGGGTCTCGATTGAAATCGACCCCGGGCAAGAGAGCGGCGAGGCCTCGGTCAGCTTCAAAGACGATCTGGGCGGCACGGCAACGCTGAGCATCTCGGTGCAGCCGGCCAGCTTGACCGCCACGGGCGCTGGCTGCGCGCTGCGAAGCGGCGAGCTGCACGTCGAAGCCGGCGCCGGCTGCGCGCTCTTCACCAGGGAAGCCGCGCGCTGGACCATGCCGGACGGCCGCGAGCTGAACGGTCAGCGGCTCTATGCGCAGTTCGTCCGGCGCGGCCAGTTCCAGCTGCAGATTCACGGGCGCGACGATGTGGCCGATCCTTTGACCGTCGTAATCGAGTAGTGATTGCCACCATGCCAGCGCGACAGCTTTGGGCCTTTCTCACCGAGCACGACGTAGACGAGCTGATCGCGGGAATCGCGGCGCGCGAGCCGGGCCTGGTCGTCTCGCGCGGGCGCTACTTCAAGGGCGAGCCAAACGCGCTGCTCACAGATCCGGAAAAGCTCGAGCGGCAAGAGTCCCTGCCTCAAGAGCGGCGCATCTACTTGCTGCACCGCAAGCACTCGGCGGCCATCGTCACCAACGAGCAGCCGGCGGGTCCGTTCGCGGGGTGGTCGCAGATCGACGAGGAGCGCACCGACTGCATGGTCATCCGCCTCAAGGGCGCGGGCGACGGACTGCTCGAGCCGGCGCAGATCTACGCGCACGTCACTTATTGGCGGGCGGCCGACAAAGAGCGCAAGCGGCCCATGTTCTCCATCTGGGCCGGGCAGACCATGAAGTGGCTGGCGGCGCGGCTGCCGTCCACGTCGGTCAAGTTCATGCGCATCGGGCCCGAAGCGCAGCTCAAGGCGCGCGCGGGAGAGCTCAAGCTCACCTATCTCTACCGGACCATCGCGCCTTAGAGGTCGAGCGTCAGGTAGCCCACCGGCCGCTCCTGCCGGCGCAGCACGGGGAGCGCAACGTTGTAGACGGGCACCCCGCCACGGGTCGCGCCGCGCAGCGTTCCGCGATGAGCGTGACCGTGCAGCGCCAGGTTCGGACGCAGCTGATCGAGCGGGCTCGCGAGGCGGGTCGCTCCGAGGAAGGGAAAGATCTCCAGCGGCTCGCCTTCGAGCGTCTGACGGCAAGGCGAGTAATGCAGCAAAGCCACTCGATGCCTGGTGCGCAATTGAAACAACGCCTTTTCCAGCTTCAACTCTTCTTCGATGCAGGCATTGACGAAGGCCTTCAACGGCTCTTCGCCAAACTTCTGCAGCTGTGCCTGCTCGAAGCCTCCCGCGAAGCCCTTC
>DATBAA010000813.1:0-9826 GCA_036271755.1 Myxococcales bacterium
AATCGAAGTGACCACGACGCCCGCGCGGCCCCGCTGGAAGCGGTGGCTGGCGGCCTGTGAGTCGCTGATCTCGCGTCTGCTGCCGTTCACGCGCCGCTGGCTCGCGGGCGCCATCCTCGACCGCTGCGGCCGCGTCTACGATCTGCGCAGCGAAGGCCGCCCGCGCGAGGCGTTCGCGCTGGCGATCAAGACCTTGCCGGAGTGCCTGACCGGAACGCCGGCCAACCGCACCTTCTTCTGGCTCCTCCTCACCCACGCCGCGCAGCTGGTGGACAGCTTCGAAGATCAGCTGGAGGTCCTCGAGGCGCTGGCCACCACCCCGGGACCGGGCGCATCACAAGAGGCGGCGGTGCTGGAGGAGATCTCGCGGTGGCCGTGGCGCCGCGGCGACGCCGTCCAGGCGGTGCAGATCGCCCGCGACGCGGTCAACGCAGACCCGGCCTGGCCCTGGGCGCATGTCACGCTGGCGTTTTATCTCAAGACCGCCGAGCTGGGCGATCCGCTGCCCGAGCTGACGCTGGCCGTCCGCGCCGACCCGGCGTGCCTGCCGGAGATCGAGAAGCAGTTCGGGCCCGCGCTGACCTCGAATCCGCTGCTGCATCCTGCTATCAAGAACTGATGGCGGGGCTAGCGATCGTCCAGGTGGGCACTCCCGTGCTGCGCGAGCGCGCGCAGAACGTCGCCGTCAGCCGCATGAGCTCGCCCGAGTTCGCCGCGCTCTGCGAAGCGATGGTCGAGACCATGCGCGAGGCCCCCGGCGTCGGCCTCGCCGCCCCGCAGGTCGGCCTGGGCCTCCGCATGTTCGTCATGGAGGACAAGCCCGAATACGTGGCCAACCTCACGCCCGAGGAGAACGCCGAACGCGAGCGCGACGCCGTGCCGCTGCGCATCTTCGTCAACCCGGCGCTCACGCCCATCGGCGACGCCAAGGTGGGCTTCTTCGAAGGCTGCCTGAGCGTCGAAGGATATGTCGGCTATGTGCAGCGCTACGCCGAGGTGGAGGTGACCGGCCTCGACGAAAAGGGCCAGCCGCAGACCATGCGCGCCCGCGGCTGGCCGGCGCGTATCCTCCAACACGAGTTCGACCACCTGGAGGGCACGCTCTACATCGACCGCATGCTCACGCGATCATTCTCCGAATCCGATCTCTTCAAAGCCGTCTACGGCAACAAATCCATCGCCGAGATCCGCGAGCTGCTGGGCGTGCAGACCTAGCCCGCGAGGCTTTGCAGCTGGGCTGCGAGGTCCGACTTCCCTTCGAAGCCGATGCCCGGCAGCTCGGGCATGACGATGTGGCCGTCCTCGACGCGCACTCCGTCGGGAAAGCCGCCATAAGGTTGGAATAGATCAGGATAGGATTCGTTGCCGCCCAACCCCAGCCCGGCGGCGATGTTCAACGACATTTGATGGCCGCCGTGCGGAATGCAGCGCGACCATTCCCAGCCATGGGTATTGAGCATCTCCAACGTGCGCAGGTATTCGACGAGGCCATAGCTCAGCGCGCAGTCGAACTGCAGCCAGTCGCGATCGTTGCGCATGCCGCCGTAGCGGATGAGGTTGCGCGCGTCCTGCATGGAGAAGAGGTTTTCGCCGGTGGCCATGGAGCCCGGATACTCTTCGGCGACGCGGGCCTGCAGCTCGTAGTCGAGCGGATCGCCGGCCTCTTCGTACCAGAAGAGATCATACTCTTTCAAAGCGCGCGCATAGGCCAACGCGGTGTCCAAATCGAAGCGGCCGTTGGCGTCGACGGCCAGCCGGCCACCGTTCGGCAGCATCTTCAAGACCGCTTCGATGCGCCGGCAATCTTCGCTCAGCGAAGCTCCGCCGATCTTCATCTTCACCACCGTATATCCGCGCTGCAGATACCCTTTCATCTCGGCAGTGAGTCCTTCAATGCCTTTGCCCGGGTGGTAATAACCGCCCGCCGCGTAGACGAAGACGCGCGGATTGGCCTGCAACCCGTTGCGCTCGGCGAGAATGCGAAACAGAGGCCGCCCGGCGATCTTGGCCATCGCGTCCCAGACGGCCATGTCCACCGTGCCGATGGCCACCGACCGCTCTCCGTGTCCGCCGGGCTTCTCGTTCTTGAACATGGCCGCCCAGATCTTGTGCGGGTCCAGGTTGTCGCCCGTCTCGCCGGCGTGGTCCTTGGCTTCGAGGATGCGCGGCGCGAAGCGGTCGCGGATGAGAGCGCCCTGCCCGTAGCGGCCGTTGGAGTTGAAGCCGTAGCCGATCACCGGCTTGCCCTCGCGGACCACGTCGGTGACCACCGCCACGAGGCTCAGGTTCATCTTGGAGAAATCGATGAAGGCGTTGGCGATGGCCGAGGCAATGGGAACGGTCCGCTCCCGAATCTCGATGATGCGCATTACCGATACCAGGCCGCGCGCGGTTTGCGGCGCCACACGGTCAGCGCGGCGAGCGCGGCCAGCCAGCCAGCGCCGGCGGCGGAGCAGCCTTGCGATCCCGGAGCAGCCGGGCCCGCGCCGGCCGCCGGCGTACCTGCATCCTCCGGCGCGCCCGCATCGTCCGGCGCGCCCGCATCGTCCGGCGCGCCCGCGTCACCCACGGCTCCCGCATCAGGCGAACCGGCATCGGCGGCTGGCCCCGCGTCGGCCACTGGCGCGGTCGCGGTCACCTGCTCCGCCACTCCCTGCAAGAACGCCGCGTCGGCCGCCGGAACATAGAGCGCCGGCAAACCCACCGGCGACTCGTGAAAGATCAGCGCATAGAAAACGCAGGCATTGAGATAGATGGCCAGGTCGGTTGGATGCTTGCCGTCCGGGACGATGAGATAGCTCTCTGGCCTGGTTGCAAACACGGCCTCGAAGGCCTGGCCAATGGGGGCAATGCTATTGGGCACGGTGAGCTGCGCCGAGAGGCTCGCATAGCTGGCATCGAGCGCTGCCACGTCGGCGGCGCGGCTGGCAAAAGGCGAAAAGTCCACCAGCCCCCAGTTCTCGAAGAGCAGCACCTGCCCGGAAGACGAGAGCGACTGCTGCAGCGACGGTTCGTACGTCTGGATGGCCGTCGCATCGAACACCTTCGCGTTCGAGGTGGGCAGCGTGCTGAGCTCTTGGTAGCTGATGAAGTCCCACTTCGTCGCGCCGGTGAGAAACGGCTGGGGAATGCCCGCGTCCCAGTTGGTCTGCAGCGGCTCACCCAGATCGATGGCCTGCGAAAACGTAAAAGCGTGCGAGCGAGCGGCCGCCAGGTGAGCCAGCACGGAGGGCAGGTCTTCATTGGTGGCGGCGGTCTTGGCGCCCGTCAGGCTGTCTCCGATGAAGAGCGCGCTCTCGGCGCGAGCCCCGAGAGCAGAGAGCAGCGCAGCCGCGAAGAAGAGGCGTTTCACCGCGCAAATCTAAGCAGCCCTCGCCCGGCTGGCTTTTACTTGGGCGGTGGCGCGCGCAGCCACCACTTTTGCCGGTTGGCCGGCAGCGGCGCGGGGAGCTGGTTGGTGCCGCAGTGGATCTCGCCGTCGTCGGTGTGGAAGTCGCGCCAGTCGTTGAGGAACGAAAAGGTGACGTTGCCCAGCGCGCCCAGCTTGTCGCCGATGTATTTCTCGAAGAGAAATCCGGTGCCGAACACCGGCCCGAATGGCTTGGGAATCAGACAGCGGGAGTGCCCCTGGGCATTGACCAGCGTGAGCAGGTTCACACTGTCCGCGGTCTCGGGAATGAAGCCGCGCATCTCGATGTCCCAGGTGACCGGAATCTCGATGATGTCCGTCGCCGCGATTCCCAGGTCGGTGGTCAGCTGCCGGCGGGTCGCGTCGAGCCGGCGCTGCTCCTCCTTCAGAAAGCGATCGATGAAGGCCGTCTTCTCGGCCAGGTACTTGCTGAAGCTGATCTGCTTCTTGGTCATGCTGCGGTCCTGGTTTCGCAGCAGGACGACCATCTGCTCACCCGCCACCGCGGGCGGATTCGCCGCGTAGGCTCCCATCGGCACCAAAACCTCCGCCTGCGCACCTGTGTTCGTGCCAAACGCGGCTTGCATACCGACGACCGTGACGTCGGCGTCCAGGTGCTGGGTGTTGAAGGCCTCCGCTTCCGTGAGAACCTCATCGGCCGACGCGGCAGGCATGGCCGCCCGGCAGACGATGGCGTAGGCCAGCCTGCCGCTGGCGATGAGCACCTTGTGGCCGCCAGCGTGAGGCAGGACGCTGAGGATCTCGTCGGTGTGGCCGACCGCGAGCCAGGTGGTGTCGACCTTGAGCGGCTTCTGGAAGCGCTGGTTCCGGTAGAAGTCGTACAGGTTGCACTGCTTCTTTTCGCCCGGGCGGTGACCGAGGAGAATGCGTCCCCACGGATAGGCGGGCGTCGGCGGAGAGAGGGTGTAGTTGCCGCCGTTGTCCTGCGAGGTCGAATTCAGCCCGAAGGCTTGAGGCAGAAGTCCGACCGTGGCCGTCGCCTTCAAATGATCGGCGACGGCGCCGAGAGAGCCCATCGAATCCAGGCCGGTCAGCACCACCCGCCAGAAGGTGTGCGGCGCCATCTGATAGCCGCACTTGATCACGTCGCGCATGAAGCCCTTGGCGGCCTCCGTCGCGACCATGGTCGCGCGCAGCGTCGAGCCCGCTGCCAGCGCGAAGGTGCGAATCTCCCGCGCCATGTCCGTCGCGGCGATCGAATCGGCCTCCACATCCTGCGCAAGGCCGGCGTAGTTCAGCGGCTTCACCGCCTTGACGTAGACGGTCTCGGTCGGGTCCATGTCGCTGGACATCAGCCAGGGAGCGATGCGCAGGACGGCGGTGCGCACCGGCTGGGCAACTCCGGCGGCGGAGGTGAAGGTCAAGGTCAGCGCCGCCTCCCAATCCGCATCGGCGCCCGTCGACGGAAAGGCAGCAGCCTCAATCCAGAGCTTCGCTGGCTGACCGGCCGCAAGGCTGACGCCCGCTGGAACCGCCGCGGTCAAGTCGTAGCGGCCGAGCACGCGGGGAGTCCGCACCACGCACCTTTTCTTCAGCTCGTCCTTGTCGGGAAAGGTTGCCCAGGCAATGGCCGCCTTGCCATTTGGCGAGGTGGCCGGCGTGTTCGCCAGCGCGGCGGCAATGACCGGCCTCAGCCGTTCGCGCATCTCGGGCCAGCCCGGGTCTTCGACGTCGCCCAGCGACACCACCCATTGGTTCCGCGTGCCGCTCAGCTCATCGGCGAGGGCCGCGCGCGTTCCGTCGTTGAGCTTGAGCGGAGCGCCGCAGAGCCGCGTCATCGGCTCCTCCAGGGCGCGGAGGTGATCGTTGACGGTCACGTCGTTCTTCGCCAGCTGGCCCGCGCGCGTCCACTCCTCCAGCGCGGCTTTGGCGGCGCTCTCAAAGGCCACTTCGCTGGCGTACGTGCCGTTGAAGTTGGCGAACGCCGGCCGGTGCATGACGCTCTTCAGGATGGTGGCATCGGCCGGGTCGGCCAGGTGCCAGCTCAGGGCGTCGGCCCGTCCAATGACCAGCGTCGCGCCTTCCTGGTTTCCCGCGGTGGCGCCGTTGGCGTCATAGACGCGCAGTTTGGCGGGGTCCGCGCTCAGCGACGCGGTCCAGCCGTCCAGGTAGGTGCCCGTCCAGCGAAGCTCCAGAGGGCAGCGCTCGCCGATGACGGTGCCGTTGGGCTGCGCCGGCGTGGTCCGCACCAGCACCACCGCGCCCGTGCCGGCGGCTCCCCAGGTCCAGGCCTTGTAGCTGGAGGGAGCGGCATCGATGGTCCCGTCCCGATCCGCGTCGAGGTGCAGCTCGAGCGCCACGGCGGCGATGCTGATTTGGCCGGACTTCTCGATGCCGGTACCGAGCGGGAGCGAGTAGGCCCTTGGCGCGCAGAAGACGCGCCCGTCGAGGACCTTCGGGAGGACCTCGAGCTGGTACCTCCCCGGATCGAACGGCTTGAAGTAAGCCATTCCCGCGCGGTCGGTGCTGCTCTGCTGCGCCTTGGAGCCGTCGGCCGCCAGCGAGACCTTCACCGTCGCCTTCTCCACCGGAGCGTTGTTGTCCTCTCGGAACACCTTGATCTTCACCGTCGGCCGAACCGCGACGTCGACCGTCACCGTGGCGTCCTCCGCGCCGAAGGTGAAGGCCGGCGGCGCGCCCGGCAGCACATAGGGGTTCTTCTCCAAGTCTCCGAGGGTGATGGTGTAGTCGCCGGGCGCCAGCGTCTTGAAGGTGGCGAGACCCAGCGGAAGCACCGCGGGAATGTTGCGGGCTGCTCCGGGCCCCGAGAGCGTCAACGGCACCGGCGCGCCCAGCCCCTTGTCGTCGGTGCGGCGAACGTAGACCGCAAGCGACTTCCACTTCCGCGGGCAGGTTTCAACCGCGGTGCCGGCCTTCCGCCTGCCGTTCAAGACGTAAACTCGGGGCCGGAATCGTCCTCGATCGCCTGCGCCGGCGGCGGCGCGGCCCGGTACACCAGCCCCAGCCAGATGACCTTCTCGTCTCCCGAGGCGGCGGTGTCCGCGAGGCCCGGCGCGATCCACGCCGGACCCTCCTTCAGGAAGGCCTCGCCGTGCAGCCGCATCAGCCTGGCCAGCGTCCGGATGGCCTCTTCCGATTCGGCGCCGAGCTCTTTGGCCTTGGCCATCGCCGCCGCGGCGAGCTCTCGCGCGCGCTCGTCTTTTGCCCCGGCGGCGCCGAGCTCGGAGGTGAGCCGAAGCTCGAAGTTGCGCAGCTGCTCGGCTTCGAACGCAGCCATCTGCTCGCGCCGGATGGTGATCATGGCACTCTGATATAACCATGTGAGTATGCGGTCCATCTCACTGGCGATCGTCTTGTCAGCCCTGCCCGCCTGGAGCGCGCCCAAGCCGGCTCCGCGGCTCTGCTCGCCGCAAAAAGGCTTCTCGAGGTTCGAGGTCGCGGTGCTGGGCTCCGGCGGTCCGAGCGCCGCCGGACGCGCCGCCTCCAGCTACCTCGTCTTCATCGACGGCATCGCGCGCATCCTGGTGGACGTCGGCCCCGGCGCCTTCGTGCGGATGGGCGAAATGGACATCGATCCCACCGCGCTCGACCTGGTGCTGCTCACGCATTTGCACATCGACCACGCGGGCGACGTGCCGGGCTTCGTCAAGTCGCGCGATCTCTCGAGCAACCAGCCGCTGACCTTCCACTTCTACGGCCCCGAGGACGGCGGCGAATATCCGTCTACGTCGGAGTTCATCGACAGGCTCTTCGCCGACGAGGCCGCCTTCGGCTACCTGGCGAAGTTCCGCAACCAGCTGCAGCTCATCGCCACCGATCTGCCGTCGCAGGCCGACGCGCCCGTCCACGAGGTGTTCCGCGAGGGCGACCTGCGCATCACCTCCATCGCGGTCGATCACGACGACGTCCCCGCGCTGGCCTTCCGCATCGAGCACGCGGGCCGCGCGCTGGTCTTCTCGGGAGATCTCGCCTCCAAGAACGACAACCTCGCGCGGCTGGCCAAAGGCGCCGACCTGCTCGTCTACGACACCTCCGTCCTGGACCCGCCGGGCTCGCCCGAGCACCTCTACGACTTGCACACGGCGCCGCACCGCATCGGCGAGGTGGCCAACGAGGCGGGCGTCAAGTCGCTCTTGCTCAGCCACATTCCGCCGCAGGTCGACAAGAACAAGGCCGCCGTGCTGACCTCGATCAAGAAGGCCTTCAAGGGTACGGCGCGCTTCGTCGACGACTGCCGCCGCATCGATCTGACGAGGCCCTGAGCTGCACCGGAGGCATGCATGAGCCCTGCCGCGCCACCCCTTCCGCCAGACTTCGCCGTGGAAGACCACGCCTTCGCGGCAGACCTCTACAAGGCGGCTCGTCCGCCGTCGGGCAACCTCTTTCTCTCGCCCGCGAGCGTGCGCATCGCGCTGGCCATGACCGCGGCGGGCGCGCTGGGCGGCACCGAAGAAGAGATGCAGCGCGTGCTGCGCTTGAGCGAGAGCACGCAGCAGAACAACGCGGCGATGCAGGCGCTCTTGAGCGCGCTGAATGCGCCCGGCAAGGAGTACGAGCTGCACGTGGTCGACCGCCTCTGGGCGCAGGCCGGCGCTTCGATCAAGCCGGCCTTCTCGAAGACATTGGAGACCAGCTTCCACTCCCCGCTCGAGCAGCTCGACTTCGAGCACGCCCTGGAAGCCAGCCGGCTGAAGATCAACCAGTGGGTCAAGGAGCAGACCGCGGGCAAGATCGACGACCTCATCCGGCAAGGCATCCTCAAACCCGACGCGCGCCTGGTCCTCACCAACGCCATCTACTTCAAGGCGAAGTGGACGCACCAGTTCAACCCGCGCTCCACCGCCGACGCGGAGTTCTTCGGCGCCGCCAAGACCGCGCAAGTGAAGACCATGCGAATGATCGAGCGCTTCGGCTACGCCGAGGTTCCAGGCGCGAAGCTGCTCGAGCTTCCCTACGCGGACGGCGCGCTGTCGATGGTGATCGCGCTGCCAAACGCCAACGACGGCCTGGCCGCGCTGGAGAAGTCGCTCGACGGCAAGACGCTAGACCGCTGGATCGCCGCGCTGCAAAGCGGCAACCGCGTCTCCGTCTCGCTTCCCAAGTTCAAGCTGGAGAGCAGCTTCACCCTCTCCGAGACCTTGAAGGCCATGGGCATGAAGAGCGCTTTTGTGTTTGGCCCGGCCGACTTCAGCGGCATCGACGGCACGCGCGACTTCTTCATCGGCGAGGTCGTCCACAAGGCCTTCATCGATTTGGACGAGCGCGGCACCGAGGCGGCCGCGGCGACGGCGGTGATGATGCGCGCCGGCTCGGCGATGATGCGTCAGCCAGACCCGAAAGAGTTCAAGGCCGACCACCCGTTCTTCTTCTTCATCCGCGACCTCGCGAGCGGAGCCGTCCTCTTCACCGGCCGCGTCGCCGATCTGTAGACCTACTGCGTGTCCTCGGTCAGGACCGGAACGCTCACGGTGACCGTGTTGTTGTCGTAGTCGCTCTCGGGAAACGTGTGCAGCGGGTCGACCGTGACGCGCAGCTTGTAGTTGCCGGGCGCGACGCCGGTGATGTCCAGCCATTGGCAGCTCAGCGCCGCGCCGTAGGCGTCCACCCAACCCGGGGCGAGGCCCTGGTTGTCGCAGGTGTAGACGTTGTCCAGGTTTCCGGCCACGCGCTCGACGCCCTCGATGCAGAAGCCCTGCTTGCGGCCGACGATGGCTCCGGTGTCTCCGAAGACCGGCTGGCCCGTCTGATCGAGCAGCTCGTAGCTCATGATATTTTCGAGGTGGTAATGCTGATGGCAGGTGCTGAAGGCGAAGTACGGGCTGGTCCCGGGAGTGCCGAGGCGCAAGTCGTCGGTGCCCAGGTTCATGATGTCGCCTTCGAAGCGCAGCAGCGTGCGATCTCCGGCCGCGGCGATGCAGCCCTCTTGGATTTCGCAGGCGTCGTCGGCGAAGGTCATGTGGTCGACCAGGAGCGAAGGAACGATGGCGTCGCCGTTGACGAGCAGATCCGGCATGGGCGTCGTGTCCGTGCTCAAGACCGGCCCCAGCGAGTTGAAGGTGACCTGCACCTCGACGCCCGCCCTGGGGTTGACCCCGCTGAAGTTGAGCTTGGAGATGGAGGTGAACTTCTGCGTGCTGCCGACGCAGTCGGGAACGCAGGTGTCTTCGAGGTGCTGGCGGCAGTAAGGCCCGCACGTGGTGGCGGTGGCGTCGGCCTGGGCGCGGATGTCCATCTGCGTGAAATCGGCCACCTTGGCAGGGTCCATGAGGCAGGTGTTGTCGGTGGCGCGGGCGAACTTCGCGCCCTCTGCCTGCGCGATGAACGAGCCGTCCGCGGCGGTCGTGGTGGTGACCACCTGCAGCGCCTGCGCGTCGGGATCGCCGGCGGTGCAGCCGTTGACGCCCTCGGGAAACAAGTCGTGCCCGGTGGCGAGCA
>DATBAA010000814.1:0-3466 GCA_036271755.1 Myxococcales bacterium
GAGGCGCTGGGCCGCGTCCGGCGCGAGCGCTGGGGGTCGCGTGAGATCGACCTGGATCTGCTGCTCTTCGGCGACCGCGCCTTGAACGAGACAGGCCTGACGGTGCCGCACCCGTATCTGCGGCAGCGGGCGTTCGTGCTGGTGCCGCTGGCGGAGATCGCGCCCCTGGCCGTGGTGCCCGGCGGACAGACGGCGGCGGAGCTCCTGGCCGCCCTGGCCGCGGCCGATCGCGCGCAGGTGCGGCCGTTTCGGGCCATCCGCCGGCCGCCGCCTGAAGCAGAGGCGGATGCCGGGCCTGAGTCGTGATAGGACCCGCGCCGTGAGACGCACAGCCATCTTCGCTCTGTTGGGCCTCTTCGCTTGCCACCCGGACTCGGTCGAGCCCAGGGCGGCGCCAGACGCCGGACCCGCCGCGGGCATCGAAGCCGGAGACTCCAAGGCGCTGCTGGCCGAGGTCGATCGCCTCAAGGATCAGCTGAAGGACAAGCCCAAGACCTTCGAGGTGCTGGCCGCGCTGGGCAACCTCTACTACGAGAACGGCCGCTACCTGGACGCGGTCGACACCTATCGCCAGGCCGAAGAGTACGCCGCGCCCGCCGAGGGTCTGCGCGACCTGTTGCGCTCCAAGGGCGTGAAGCCGCAGGCCGAGCTGCCGGCCGACTGCCGCCGAGCGGGCAGCGACTACGGCCTTTCGCAGATCACCGACGCCGCGCGCACGATGGACCCGCCCAAGGCCCTGCGCTGCGTCGAGGCCGCGCTCGATCAAGAGCTGACGGTGCGCTCGCGGCGGGGCGACGCGTTCTATCTCATCGGCAACGCCGGGTCCGCGCTCCAGGAGCACCGCGGCGTGCTGGCGGTGTCGCCCGACTATCCCGAGTCGCTCTTCTTCGTCGGCGCCATTCTGCTCGAGCAGAGCCAGGGCAACAAGGCGCAGCTGGAAGAGGGCAAGAAGATGTGGAGCCGGCTTTTGGTGGTGGCGCCCGATCACCCGCGCGCGCCGCTGGTGCGCGATGCCCTGCCCAAGGCCGAGACCATCTTCGCGAAGAAGGAGAACACCGGCCCCATGCCGCCCGGGCATCCGGCCGTCGCCGGCAACGATCTGCCGCCCGGACACCCGCCCATGCCTGCCAGCGCGGGGCCGATGGCGCACGCCGGGCCCACCGCCGAAGAGGTGGCCAACGTGGCCGACGCGGTCCAGGGCACGGAGCGTACGCCCGAGCTGGAGAAGGGTCTGGACGACCTCCTGGTGCAGGGCGAGGCCGCGCTCGACAAGGGCGACTATCAGGCCGCGCGCGAGAGCATCGTGCGCGTCATGCCCATGCGGCCAAACGACCCGCGCACGGCCGCCGACATGGGCGCCGTCCAGCGCGGACTTGGCCGTACGGAGATGGCCCAGCGCGTCCTGGGCAGGGCGCTGCAGCTCGACCCGAAGCAGCCGCGCGCGCTGTATGAGCAGGGGAAGCTGCTCGCGGCGCAGGGAGACTCGGCCGGCGCGCGCAAGAGCTTCGAGGCGGTGCAGCAGGCCGACGCGAAGTTCGCGCAGGCGCACGATGTCGCCGCGGAGTTGGGCAAGCTGAAGTAGGCTTCGCTCGCCGTCGTGTCACTCGGCAGCGTGGCGACGCCAGCCGCAGGCGTTGCGGGGTGCGAACCCCGCACAAGTGAAGGCCGAAGGCCGGAACGCCAAGAAAAGAGTTGGGGACTTCTCTTGTCGCCTTCTTCTCTGTGCGGTCTCCCGGTCTGAACCCTTGACAAGCATGGCGGTTTTATATATCCTAATTCAAATGTTTTCGAAACAGATCGCATTGCCGTTCAAGTCGAGAGGAGGGCGCCGCAAGGGGGCTGGGCGGCCGCCGAACGGGAAGACGGCCATGGTCAGTCATCTGCCGCGGACGAAGTTCGAGAAGGTCAAGCCGGTGCATGTGACGCTGCGGATCGGCGACGACGTTCCCAGCCTGCGGAGCTCGCGGCGGTTCGCGGTCATCCGGCGCTGCTTCGCCAAGGCGAATCAGCGGGAAGGCATGCGGTTGGTGGAGTTCTCGGTGCTGAGCAATCACCTGCACTTGATCGTCGAGGCGGACACGAGCCGCGACTTGTCGCGGGGAGTGCAAGGGCTGTGCATCCGGTTGGCGAAGGCGCTCAACGCGCTGCTGAAACGGCGCGGCCGGGTGTTCGCGGATCACTTCCACTCGCGGCTGCTGGGATCGCCGGCTCAAGTCGTGAATGCGATCCGGTACGTGCTGGAGAATGCTGCGCGGCACTACGGCGGCATCGCAGTGGACGCGTTCTCTTCGGAGGCCGAGGAGAATGCCGGGGTGTTGGCGGCGCCATCGGGATGGATGCTGCGGAGCGGATGGATGAGGGCGCCGCGACGTCTGCTCGATCAGCTGCTCGTGTGGAAGATGACAGCGGTAGCGAGCGGGCGAGCGCGCCGGGAGGCCGATGATCATCCTTCCAAGCAAGGAGGGTGAAAACCCCATGGATGCCATTGCTCTTTTGAAGGCCGATCACAGAGAGGTCGAGCAGCTCTTCAAGCAGTTCGAGAAGGCCGGCGACCGGGCCTTGAAGCAGAAGGAGAAGCTGGTCGAGAAGATGATCCGCGCGCTGGCCGTGCATGCCGCCATCGAGGAGATGTTCTTCTACCCGACCGTCCGCACCGCAGCGCTGAAGAAGGACAACAAGCTCGGCGAGGATGCGTCGGACCTGGTGCTGGAGTCATTGGAAGAGCACCACATCGTCAAGTGGACCTTGAGCGAGCTGGAGAAGATGAACGCCTCCGACGAGCGCTTCGAGGCCAAGGTCACGGTGCTCATCGAGAGCGTCAAGCATCACGTCGAAGAGGAGGAGAACGATCTCTTCCCCAAGGTGAAGCGGCTCTTGAACGCCAAGCTGCTCAACGAGCTGGGTGAGCGGATGGAGAAGGCCAAGAAGCTCGCCCCGACCCGGCCGCACCCGCGCACGTCCGACACGCCGCCGGGCAACTTCGTCGCCGGCACCGTCGCCATGATGATGGACAAGGGCAAAGATCTGGTGAAGGGCATGCTGAAGCAGTAGTCAGCGCTGCTTCTTCTTGAAGCTCCAGGTCACCTCGAACTCGGCGACCTCGCTGCCGTCGCGCTGGGTGCCGACCGAGCGGGCGGTGAAGGTGCGCGGCTCGCCGGTGACGACGGCTTCGCTGATGGCGGCGCGCATGGCGGCGCCGTCCTTGAAGACGAAGCGCGCTTCGCTGACGGCCTTCTTGGTGAACTTCGCCGAGATGTTGGTGACCAGCGAAGAGACTTTCACGCCGCTCTGCTCGATGAACCAGAGCATGGGCGCGCCGGTGCTCATCTCGGCGGCCATGGCCTGCGCCGCGAAGTAGGTGGAGCCGAAGGGGTTCTGCGTCTTCCAGCCGGCCGGCAGAGACACTTCGGCGCCGGTCTCGTCCAGGCGGCGCACGCGCAAGCCCGCGAAGGCCGCCAGCGGCAGC
>DATBAA010000815.1:0-3212 GCA_036271755.1 Myxococcales bacterium
GAGCGTGGCCGCGTCGATCTGCGAATCGACGTAGCCGAGCTTGGCCAGCACGTGCTTGCCCTTCGCGCCCGCGGGCAGGCCCAGGCGCGCGACCGCGGTCGGCCCGATGACGTGCGAGGCAAACGCCGCCCGCAGGTCGAACACCGACTCCAGCTGCTTCTCGATCTTCGAGATCTCGGCGGGCAGCAGGCCGCGAGCCTCGAGCTCCTTCGCCGAGAACTCCGGAACGCTCTTCAAAGTCGCCGTGCCGCGGACCGAGTCGACGATGGCCTGCACCTCAGCCGGCCCGTAGCCCAGCTTCTTGAGCGCACGTGGGACCGATTGATTCACGATCTTGAACGACCCGCCGCCGGCCAGCTTCTTGAACTTGATGAGCGCGAAGTCGGGCTCGACGCCGGTGGTGTCGCAGTCCATGAGCAAGCCGATGGTGCCGGTGGGCGCCAGCACGGTGGCCTGCGCGTTGCGGTAGCCGTGCAGCTCTCCCAATTGGACGGCGCGGTCCCAGCACTCGTGCGCGGCGTCCATCAGGTTCTTGGGCGCGAGCGCGTGGTCGATGGAGTTCACCGCGCTCCGGTGCATGCGCATCACTTCCAGCATGCTCTCGCGGTTGGGCGCGTAGCCCTGGAACGGACCCTTGGTGGCGGCCATCTCGGCGGAGAGCGCGAAGGCTTCGCCGTTCATGATGGCGGTGATGGCGCCCGCGACCGCGCGGCCGCCGTCGGAGTCGTACGGCAAGCCTTCGACCATGAGCAGCGTGCCCAGGTTGGCGTAGCCCAGGCCCAGCGGCCGGAACTGGTGGCTGCGCTCGGCGATGCGCTTGGTGGGGTAGCTCGCGAGATCGACCGCGATCTCCTGCGCCATGAAGAAGATGCGGCAGGCGTGCTTGTAGCCTTCGACGTCGAACTCACCCGCGTCGCCGAGGAACTTGAGCAAGTTCAGCGAGGCGAGGTTGCAGGCGGTGTCGTCCAGGAAGACGAACTCGCTGCAGGGGTTCGAGGCGTAGATGCGGTCGGTGGTCTTGCAGGTGTGCCACTTGTTGATGGTGTCGTCGAACTGCAGGCCCGGGTCGGCGCACTTCCAAGCCGCCTCGGCCAGCTCGTGCCACAGCTCGCGCGCCGACATGCGCTCGATGACCTCGCCGGTGGTGCGCGAGGTCGTCTCCCAGACCGCGTCCTTCTGCACCGACTCGAGGAACTTGTCGGTGACGCGGACGGAGTTGTTGGCGTTCTGGCCGCTGACCGTCTTGTAGGCCTCGCCGTTGAAGTCGGACGAGTAGCCGGCGGCGATGAGCGCGCCCACCTTCTTCTCTTCCCGCGCCTTCCACTGGATGAAGTCGCGGATTTCAGGATGGTCGGCGTCGAGCACCACCATCTTGGCCGCGCGGCGGGTGATGCCGCCCGACTTGGTGGCGCCGGCGGCGCGATCGAGGACTTCCAGGAAGCTCATCAGGCCGCTGGAGGTGCCGCCGCCCGAGAGCCGCTCGGTCTTGCCGCGCAGCTTGGAGAAGTTGGTGCCCGAGCCCGAGCCGTACTTGAAGACGCGCGCCTCGTCGTGGACCAGGCTGAAGATCGAGTCGAGGTCGTCGTTGCAGCTCTGGATGAAGCAGGCCGACACTTGCGGGCGCGTATAGGCGTCCGGCGTGATGTAGGCGGTGCCGGTCGAGAGATCGACGGCGTAGTTGCCGCCCGAGCCCTTGATTCCGTACTCGTGGAAGAGGCCGCAGTTGAACCACACCGGGCTGTTGAAGGCGCCGATCTGGTGGACGAGCATGAAGCTGAGCTCTGCCTCGAAGGTGTCCGCGTCCTCGACGCTGGCGAAGTAGCCGCCGTTCTCTTCGCCGGCGCGGCGGATGGTGCGCGCCACGCGGGTCACGAGCTGCCGCACCGACCACTCCGAGCCGGAGGACGACATCTCCAGCGGAACGCCGGCCTTGCGGAAGTACTTGGAGACGGCGACGTCGGTGGCGAGCTGCGACCACTCCGCCGGCACCTCGGCGTCGTCCATCTTGAAGACCACTTCGCCGTCCGCGCCCGAGATCTTGGCCGGCCGCCGGGTCCACTCCACCGTATCGAGCACTTCGCTAGCGCTCGTTCCCTCGGCTGTCATACGGCGCGGCACCGGCAGGCCTTTGGCCCGGCGTGGCGGGCGCTCGACGCGCGGCGAGGATTGCGGCACTTGTGCAGAGGGCTGCATGGCGGCCATGGTCTCGGATTTGCCGGGCTTTGGCATCAGTTTCTCCGTCGTCTCCGCAGGGGTGGCGGAGGCAGATCTCCGCGGGTGCGGAGGCGTAGTGCACGCTGCGCCTCTGCACGTTCCTTGTCAATTGCGATCCACTAGGGGTTGTATCGTTCTGATCCACAGACCGCTAGTCCAAGGGGGTTAACCACAGGTTGTGGATCGTCTTTCCACAGGCCCAAGAGGCCGTTTGCAGTGCGATTTTTTGCCGGTGTGCACAACTCTTCCCTTGCGCGCAAGTTGTGATAGGTACGGCGCCCCTTTTGATTCGGGCAGGTATCCAGATGAAGACATTGACTGAGTTCAGCGGCACCTTGATTCGCATGGGAGCACGCGCCGAAGCGGAGGCGCGGAAGAACTTGCCCAAGGAATTGCTGACGGTTGCGCCCGCGCTGGTCCCCAGCGAAGGCGTCACCGCCAAGCCCGACGAGACCGCCGATGCGCCCGCCGCGGCCGTCGCCAACACCGAAGCTCCCACCGACGCTGCCGAGGCCAAGCCGGGCGAGTCCGGCACCGACGGCGACGAGCAGCAGGCCGGCGCCGCCGAAGAAGAGGCCTCCGAAGAGAGCGCCGCGGGCCAGGACCTGTCGGGCGCGACCGCCGCCGAGCAGACCACCCCGGGCGGCGCGACGCCCGCGGAAGTGAACGCCAGCGAGCAGGGCCCGCTCAAGGCCGAGACCGAGACCAGCGCGGTGAAGGAGCTTCTCGACAAAGCGGTGGCCGACGCCACCGGGACCACCGCCGAGCGGCTCGACCGCCTGCGCGAGGCCCTCCAGGCCGTCGGCAAGCAGGCGGAGCGAGTGCGCCTCGTGCGCGTCTTCTCGGGCGAGGAGCCCGTGGCCGGCGCGAAGAAGATCGGCGAGCACCAGTACGTCGTCGACCTGATGCCGCACTCGATGAAGCAGGTCTTCGAGCAGAACGACAAGGACAAGAAGCGCGGCCCCAAGCGCCCCTCGATGGGCGGCAAGTCGAAGGGC
>DATBAA010000816.1:0-2836 GCA_036271755.1 Myxococcales bacterium
GCGCTCGTAGCCGAAGAGCTCGCTCTCCAGGATGGTCTCGGGAATGGCCGCGCAGTTGATGGGCACGAAGGGCATCTGCGCCCGCGGCGAGTGCTCGTGCAGCGCGCGCGCGAACATCTCCTTGCCCGTGCCGCTCTCGCCGTAGAGCAGCACCGTGGCCGACGACGGCGCCGCCTGGCGGATGATGTCGAGCGTGGCCCGCAGCGAAGGGCTCTGGCCGACGATGGGCTGCTCGATGCCGGCCAGCTTCGCCCGCAGCGTCTTGTTCTCCTGGACCAGCCGCCGCTTGTCCAAGGCCTGCTGCACCGACTTGAGCACCGAGTGGCGCTTGAGCGGCTTGGTGAGGAAGTCGTAGGCGCCGTCCTTCATGGCCGCCACCGCCGCCTCGACCGTGCCATACGCGGTCATCAGCACCACCTCCGCTTCGGGCGCCACCGCCTGCACCGCCCGCAGCAGCTCCTGGCCGCTCATGCCGGGCATCATCAAATCCGTCAGGACCACATCGACCGGATTGCCGCGAAGCTTCTCGATGGCCTCCTGCCCATTGGCCGCGCGCAAGATCTTCAGGCCTTCGCGCTCGAAGATGCGATCGAGCGAGTCCAGGTTGGCCAACTCGTCGTCGACAATGAGAAGCGTTCCGGTCATGGAGCCGTCAGCCTAAGCAAACGCCCTGCCAAACTCCAACGATTCAGTTCAACCGCAAAGCGCGCCAAGCGCGCAAAGGGTTAAACATGGGCTGGGAAAGCTGCTTCTTCTTGGTTGGATTTGTTGCTGCATCGCTGGAGCTTCTTTGCGCGCTTGGCGCGCTTTGCGGTTGATCCGAAGCGACGGCTATTCCGCGAAGAGGGCGGCGACGAATTCGTGGGGGTCGAAGGGCTTGAGGTCGGCCACTTTTTCGCCGACGCCGATGTAGCGGACGGGAATCTTCAGCTCGTCGCAGATGCCGATGATGACCCCGCCCTTGGCGGTGCCGTCGAGCTTGGTCAGGACGAAGCCGGTGACGCCCAGCGACTCGTGGAACATCTTTGCCTGCTGGATTGCATTCTGGCCATTGGTGGCGTCGACCACCAGGAGCACCTCTTGCGGCGCGCCGGCGTGAGCCCGCGAGAGCGTGCGCTTCACCCGCACCAGCTCTTCCATCAGGTTCGTCTTGGTGTGCAGGCGGCCGGCGGTGTCGCAGAGGACCACGTCCAGCTTGTCATTCTTGCCCCGCGCGACCGCGTCGAAAAGGACGGCGCCCGGGTCGCTCTGGTCCTTGCCGCGGACGATGGGCACCTGCGCGCGCTCGGCCCAGACGTCCAGCTGCTCGCCGGCGGCGGCCCGGAAGGTGTCGCCGGCGCCCATGATCACCGACTTGCCCGACTGCTTGAGCTTGGCGGCGAGCTTGCCGATGGTGGTGGTCTTGCCCACGCCGTTGACGCCCACCACCATGACCACTTGCGGGGGCGCGACGCCGGACGCGAGCTCCGGCAGGCCGCCGTGGGCGCCGCTGGTCTGCGAGAGGATGCGCTCGATCTCCTCGCGCAGCGCGGCCTTCACCTTCGAGAGATCGCTCAGCTCTTTGCGCTTGAGCCGCTCGCGCACCGACTCGAGCAGCGCGGTGGCGGTGCGCACGCCGACGTCGGCCGAGAAGAGGATCTCCTCCAGCTCGCCCAGCGCGGCTTCGTCGAGATCTTTCCCGGTGCCGAGCAGCGCGTTGAGCCGCGCCATGAAGCCGCCGCGGGTCTTGGCGAGGCCCTCGGCCAGCGTGCGGCCGGACTCTGCCTGCGCAGCCTTGCGCCGCGCCTCCATCTCGGCGCGCTTCTGCTCCTCGGCGCGTTCGGCCTCTTCCGCGCGCAGCTTCGCTTCGGCCTCTTCGCGAGCCGCGGCCTCGGCGGCGCGCTGCGCCTTCTCCTGCGCTTCGGTGGTCTTGCGCTGCTCGTAGTCGAGCTTGCGGCGGGCATCGGTCGCGTCGCGCTCGTAGCGCTTCGCCTCGGCCTGCGCGGCGGCGGACTGCGGGTCCTTGCTCAGCGCTTCGCGCGCGGCCCGCAGCGACTCTTCGAGCGCCTCCAGCTCCTCGCGGGCCTTCTGCTCGCGCACGAGCCGCGTGGCGGGCGCCGGCACCGCCGGAACTTCGATTTTTGGAAGCTCTAGCTTTTCCGGAGTCTTCGCCGGCGGCAGCTCTTCGGGTGCGGCCTTTGGCGGCTTGCGCCGGCCAGCGCGGAGGATGAAGAAGAAAAGCACGACGATCGCCAGCGCGACGAGCGCGGCAACGATGATCGTCTGCTGCGAGACGGCGAGTCCGATCAACACAACGAGCTACTCCGGCAACGACGCCGGCGCCCTCGCGCTGGCCGCATCAGGCTGCAGCGGCGGCTGGCCGCCGGGCTGGGAAGCGATGGCGGTGGCGTGCCACTTGCGCTTGCTGCCCGTGTCGATGCCGCACTTGCTGCCCGACGAGTCGCAAGCGACGAATTGATAGAAGATGGCGCCTTCGTCCGGCTGCGCAGGCAGCTCGACGCGGAAGCCGCCGTAGCCGCCGGTCGGGTCTGGCTGCATGTCGGACATCTGGTCCTGGGCGTCGTTGCCGCGCCAGAGCAGGACCACGCGATCGGGCAGGGTGCCGTCGTCAGCCGTGGGCACCACCTGCGCGCGCAGCACGATGGCCTTGCCCGGCGGCACGCGATACGGCGGGTTGTCGGTGAAGGCATACGGACCGGTATTGGCCGGACCGGCTGCGACCGCTGCCGCGCCGGCCTTGAAGTTGACTGTGAACGGCGTCTTGGCGTCGCCGTCGCCCAGGCGGGTCACCTGGCCTGCCTCGTTCTTGGCGACGATGAAGTATTCGACCGTGCCC
>DATBAA010000817.1:0-2600 GCA_036271755.1 Myxococcales bacterium
CCGGAGTCGAAGGCGCCGGTGCACGAGCGGAAGAAGTGGGTCACCCCGCGCGTGCACGTCCCGAAGGGCTCGCGCCACTAAGAGGGCGCTGAAGCGAAGTTTTTCGGCGGCACCCTGCTACGCTTTTGAGGAACCCCGGCGTGCGGGTAGGTTGGTGCCGATGAGCGCCTCCATCGACATCGCAGCGCCGGCGAAGGTTTCGCCGAGCAATCTCCCGCTGGTGTTGTTCGCCGGCGCCGTCACCACCGTGCTGACGCTGGCCGGCGTCTACCAGCTCGAGCTGCATGGCATCGCCGTGATGGGCTGGTATGCCCACTACATTGTTCCCGCCGGCGCGATCTGCGCTGGGCTGCTCGCCGGAAGCGGCGCGGGCATCGCCTGCTGGAAGAGCGGAACGCGGGTCACCAAGACCACGCTCTTCGCCACCGGCGCATTGATGGCTTGCGCCTGGGCCGCCGCGCGCTACCTCGAGTACAAGGTCGCGGTGGCGCAGTATGGGGACGACCCGCCTTCGTTCCTGGTCTTCTTCGACTACTACACGCGGTCGATCACCTTCGAGGAGCACGGGAAGGTGGGCAGCCCGGTCGGATTTCTGGGCTACGGCGTGCGGCTGCTCGAGCTCGCGGGCTTCGTCGCGGGCGGGCTCGTGGGACCGGGCATTGCCAGCGCCAGGCGCTACTGCGACGAGTGCTCCCGCTACATGCGCAGCAAGCGCGTCTCGACGCTGGCCATCGCGGGGAAGCCAACGCTCTTCGGAATTGGAAAGATGCCGGCGCACGAGGAAGAGGCGCTGGCCACCGACGGGCAGCGCTGGCTCGAGAGGGTGATCACCGCGGCTGCCGGCAGCGACGCGGCCGCGCTCGACTACGCGCTGGGCGAGCACCCGTATGGCGCGGAGGCGAAACGCGCGTTGGCGGCCGCGGGGCGCGTCGAGGTCGCGGTCGCGCGCTGTCCGGGCTGCGGGCGCGGAGAGCTGATCATCTCCCACTTCGCAGGCACCACGCGGAAGGCCAAGCGGGTGGGCCAGACCGTCATACCGCTCGCGCCCGGCCTCGTGCAGGCGCTGCGGAGTTAAGAGAGCCAGCGCAGGACGGCAGAGTCGTTCCGGGCGGCGCGGGCGTAGAGCGCCTGGAGCTGCGCGTAGGACTCGGCCAGCCAGGCCACGTCGCCGTTCTGTTGGACGCCGTAGATGCCATCGCGGATGGCCGCGTCGAGGTTGAAGCGAGCCTTCAGCGTCGCGGCCGGGAGCGCCTCCAGCGCGGTCGAGAGCACCTTCACCTCCGCCGCGGACAGGACGGTCGCGGGGCCGTAGGCGAGCTTCGGGCCGATGGGCGTGCCGCCGGTGATCAGCTCGTCCAGCGGCTTTTCGCCTCCTTCCGCGACGCCGTTCACCAGCCAATGCACGCCGTGCCAGGCCTTCTGCAGCCGGAGAATTTCGGCCGCGTCCGGTGGGAAGGCGAAGCGCGCCAGGGCCAGCGGGTCCTTGCGCGCTTCGGCGGCAAGCTCGGGCGCCAGCGGCTCGGCCTGCGAGAGGAGCATCTCGAGCCCGGTGCCGGCCAGCAGCATCTTCTCGAACACCTCGCGCGAAGGCGCCATCCGCAGCAGCAGACCGCGCAGGAAGATCTTCGCGTATTCGGGCTGCTCGCGCGCCGCCTCCGCGAGCCCGCCTCTGCTCTCGATGGTGGCGAGGAACTCTTTGATCTCCGGCCCAGGCACGCCGATCAAGGCGCGGATGGACGCGGGGTCGCGTCGCAGCTCCTGCTCTTCGGAAGCGCTCAACTCCCGGAACGACGCATTGATCGACATGCCGCACCCTAACGTATGCTGCGCAACGTGGCGGTGATCTCCCTCTACACGTGTTTGCTCGGCGCGAGCTGTATGGGCTTCCAGATCATCGCGTTGATCATCTACCTGCGCAGCCGGACCCTGCGGGCCTGGATGGAGCCGTTCTACTGCTTCATCAACCCGCTGCTCTATCTTGGCTTCTTCGAGCCGGCCATGACGCCGCGGCTGCCGTGGTTTCGCGCCGTGCTCTGGGTGATCTTCGCCAGCTACTGGACCGTGCGCATCTTCGGCGCGCTCCTGCCCACACCCCGGCTACTCCGGCGCGGGCTCTCGCATCTGATCTGGTTTGGCTGCCTCGCGGTGGGGGGCCGGGCATGCGTCTCGACTCTCACGGACATCAACCCGCTCATCGTCATCCTGGCGATGGGCGGGTTCGTGTTGTTGCTCGTGCCCTCGCTGATGGCGCGCACTCAGCTGAAAGTCGAGCCGCCGCCGATCCTGGACAGCTCGCGCGCCACGCTGGCCTGCCTGGCCATGGCGGCGGTTCTTGTCGCCGACCCTCTGCTTGCCTCGCGGCCGCCGATACCGCTCGACCGGATCGAGCTTGCGGCTCGCGAGCGCGGAGTCTCTTCCATGGCGCTGCAGGCGATGACCGCCCCGCGCACTCCGCTCGCCCGCCTCGTCGATCGAATGGCCGTCGAGGAGATCCTCGAGGATGACCGGGGAGAGTTGGGGATCTTGCCGGCCTTCATCGATCGCCCCTTGGGTCCGCTGCAGATCACCGCGAGCGAGGCGCTGCTGGCGGTGCGCAAGAC
>DATBAA010000818.1:0-9055 GCA_036271755.1 Myxococcales bacterium
CCGACGAAGCCGGGCTTGCGGGCGCGCGGCGGCAACGGATTGGAGGCCATTTGATGCGCCGCCTCGGTCATTCCATAGGATTCGATGACCGGCGCCTTGAAGGTCTTCTCCAATTCGAGCATGACCTGCGGCGGCAGTGACGAGGACGACGAGCGGATGAGCCGCAGCCTGCTCCTGGCCACGATGTCCAGGTTCCGCTCCGCGCGTGCGAGGATGGCCTGGTGCATGGTGGGCACGGCCGTGTACCAGGTGGGCTTCACCTCCTCGAGCCAGCCGAAGAACTTCAGCGCGTTGAAGCCGGGCGTGCAGTGCACGGCCGCGCCGGCGTTCAGCGAGCTGAGGACCGCCGCCATCAGGCCGTGGATGTGGAAGAGCGGCATGATGTTCAGGCAGATGTCCTCGGGCTTCAGCGCGAGCGTGCCGCTGATGTTGCGCGCGGTGGCCATCAAGTTGCGCTGCAGCAGCGGCACGATCTTCGGACGCGAGGTGGTGCCGGAGGTGTGCAGCACCAGCGCTTCGTCGTCGTCCTGCGCGGGCCCGGGCTTCGCCGCGCCGCC
This sequence comes from Myxococcales bacterium, assembly GCA_036271755.1. Lineage (GTDB taxonomy): Bacteria > Myxococcota > Myxococcia > Myxococcales > 40CM-4-68-19 > 40CM-4-68-19. The sequence goes on from DATBAA010000818.1 coordinate 558, forward strand.
GCTCAGCTTGTCGACCGGCTCCAACGTAAAGGAGCCCACGCCCTCCGCGCGCTGCGGCACGAGCTCGATGATAGGCACGTTCAGCTTCTTGGCCACGTCGCGCGCGGGCGACTGCATGCCCCGCTCGATCACCAGCGCCTTGGAGCGCAGGTCGTTCAGGTAGAACTCGAACTCGTCGCCGCGATAGGCGGGATTCAAAGGCGCGGTCACCGCGCCGGAGGCGATGCACATGAAGGCAGCGGCCATCTCCGGCCCGTTGGGCGCGACGATGGCCACGCGGTCTCCGCGGCCGATGCCCAGCTCATTCAAGCGGGCGATGGTCCGCGAAGCCAGCGAACGCAGTCCGGCGTAGCTGAGCGGCTTGGCGCCTTCGACGCCGCCGATGGCGGTGGCCGCGTCCTGACCGTTCTTCAACAGATCGACAATGGGCATCAAATCCTCGAGATCCCGAGCGCGTCGGGAAGGGGAGCCTGGTGCGCCCGGACGGAAGCGGGCTTGAGAATGAAGAGCGCGACGAACGCGGCAAGGAAGTTGAGCGCCGCCACGATGTAGAAGACGGTCGACCAGCCGCTCCTCGCGACGATCATGGCCGAGAGCGGCACGCCCACCGCCGCGCAGCCTTTGGCGGTGTAGAGGATGCCGTAGATGGTGGTGCAGTACTTGCGGCCGTACATGTCGGCCACGGTCGCGGGGAAGAGGCTGTAGATCTCTCCCCAGGCGAAGAAGACGAGGCCGGTGAGGATGACGAAGAGCCGGGCGTCGCTGGCGTTGCGCAAGAGCAGCAAGATGCCGATGCCCTCGATGAGGAAGGCGATGAACATGGTGTTCTCGCGCCCGATGTGATCGGAGACCCAGCCGCAGAAGGGGCGGGTGAGGCCGTTCATCACGCGGTCGAGCGAGAGCGCGAAGGGCAGGGCCACCACGGTGAAGCCGAAGAAGTTGACCGGCATGTTGGCGACCTTGAAGTCCTTGGCGATGGGCCCCAGCTGCGCGGTGGCCATGATGCCGCCCGTCGCGACCATGAAGAAGACCGCATACATGATCCAGAAGGTGCGCGTCTTCACCGCCTCTTGCGGGGTCGAATCGCTGCGCGTCTGCTGCACGCGCGAGTTGACGGCGGCGAGGGGCACTTCACCGGCCCTGGGCGCGCGCAGGAAGGCGCCGAAGAGCAGCACCAGCACACCCTGGATGAGGCCGAAGAAGAAGAACGCGGATTGGTAGCCGCTGTTCTTGATCATGTTGGCGATGGGAATGACCGTGAAGGCCGCGCCGGCGCCGAAGCCCGCGGCGGTGATGCCGGCGGCCATGCCGCGCTTGTCGGGAAACCACTTGAGCGAGTTGCCCACCGCGGTGCCGTAGACCGCGCCCGCGCCGGTGCCGCCGATGGCCGCCGCCGCGTAGAACATGGGCAGCGACGCGGCTTGCGAGTTCATCAGCCAGGCGATGCCCACCAGGAGACCGCCGCCCAGCACCACCACGCGTGGGCCGAACTTGTCGACCAGCCAGCCCTCGACGGGCACCAGCCAGGTCTCGGTGACGATGAAGATGGTGAAGGCCCACTGGATGGCCGCACGCCCGAAGTGGAACTTGTCGTTGATGGGGTCGACGAAGAGCGTCCAGCCGTATTGCAGGTTTGCGATCTGCACCATGCAGAAGACGCCGAACGCCAGCTGCGCCCAACGCCATAAGCCGGGTGACGTGCTTGTTGAAGAAGAGTCGGCCACGAGATGCCTCCGCAGTCCGGATGAGCGGCAGACGCTACACGATTGTTGGTAAGGCAGGGAATCGAACGCGTTTGTCGTTCAATAGAATTCTATCGCGACGATCGTCTGAAGTGGCATCGCCGGGCGGGAGCGAGCATCTTCTAGAGCATGTCACGCGCCGCGTTGATCGCCGTTGCCTTGCTTGCCTGCGCGCCCGGCAGATGGGAGAGCCGGCGCGCCCGCCATCCCGCCACCAAAGAGGAGCTGGCGTCTTGCCGCGTCACCGTCGTCGCCGACGAGCCGCTGCGCGATGAGCTGAAGCAAGCCTTGGCGCGGCAAGGGTTTGGCGTCGTCGAGCACCCGGCCTGGCACGGCGACCTCGAGCTCAAAGCCGCGCCTGGCCTCGCCGTGCTGCACAGCGACGACTTCTTCGTGGACCAGGTGCGCGCGTCCGACGCCGCCGGAATGGCGCAGGCGCTGGCCGTGTCGCGCCGCGTCCGCGACTTTGTCCGCAACGGCGGCACCGTCCAGCAGCGCGACGTGGTTCAGTAGCCAGAAAACAAGCTCGTTCGTGAAGAATTGTTTGTCGCGCGGCGGCGGGCCGACGAACGGCTAATGTCCGGGCGTGCACAAGCGTCTGGTTCTCCGCATCTACCTGATCGGCCTCGCGCAGATCGCCGCGCTGGCGGCGACGCTCTACGTCGCTCGCGAGGCGACGCGGCCGCGCAACTTTCCGCACGCGGCCGAGACGCAGTTCCTGCTCGATCAGTCGCTCGATCAGCTGACCGAGCCCCAGGATCTGCAGGCGCGGTTGCAGCTGCTGCTGGACCACACGCGCATCCGCGTCGAGCTGACCGACAAGAGCGGCAAGGTGGTGGCCTCCACCCAGCCGGTCGGTCCCACGACGTTTCTCCACACCGAGATGACCTGGCGGGGCGGCGCTGCGCGCGTGCAGCTGCCGCCGCCGCCCATGCCGCGGGACGGCGGTCCGATCTTGCCGCTGGTTGCCTCGCTGATCCTGGTGGGCATCTCGGCCGTGCTGACCGCGGCCTGGCTGGGACGGCCGCTGACCAAGCTCTCCGCGGCCGCGCGGGCGCTGGGCGGCGGCGATCTGACCGCGCGCGCCAACCTCAAGCGCAACGACGAGCTGGGCGACGTGGCCATTGCCTTCGACGAGATGGCGGTGCGCATCGAGCAGCTGGTGCGCGGCCAGCGCGAGCTCTTGGCCAACGTGTCGCACGAGCTGCGCACGCCGCTCGCCCGCATCCGCATGGCGCTCGATCTCGCGGCGGAGGGCAGCGCGGAAGAGGCGGCGGAGCAGCTGAGCGGCATCGCCGGCGATCTGGCGGAGCTGGAGCGGCTCACCAACGACATCCTCGCCAGCGCGCGCCTGGAGCTGGCCTCGGGAGCGCCGCCGCTGCGGCTCACCCGGTCGAACATCCGCCAGCTGCTCGACGACGTGAACTCGCGCTTCCGCACCAGGTATCCCAGCCGCGCGTTGACCATCGACAACGGCACCGGCGAGGCAGAGGTGGAGATCGATCGCATGCTGCTGCGGCGCGCGCTCGACAACCTGCTCGACAACGCCGCGCGCTACTCGGACGCGGAGATCGCGTTGAAGGCCTTCCCCGAGAACAAGCACCTGGTGGTCGAGATCAAGGACCAGGGCGTGGGCATCGCCGCGGAGGACTTGCCGCAGCTCTTCACGCCCTTCTTCCGCGCCGACCGCAGCCGCGGCCGCAAGAGCGGCGGACTGGGCCTGGGGCTCGTGCTCTCGCGCCGCATCCTCGAAGCGCACCTGGGCTCGCTCGATCTCACCAGCGAGCAGGGCAAGGGCACGACCGCCCGGGCGCGCGTTCCGCTCGCTTCATAGAAGCACATCGACCGCTCATCAAGCGTCCAAGCCGCACCTTTAGTCTCTCCCCTGTTCGCACCTCCGCGAACGAGGAGAAATGACCCGATGCCGAAGAAGATGAAGACCCTCGCTGCCCAGCTGGGCGTCGTGTTCGCCACCTGCCTTGCCGGCGCCGCGCTGGCCGCTCCGCCCGAGCCTCGCGAGCCGCCGCCGGAGGCCTACACCGCCTGCACCTCGAAGGCCGCCGGCGACACCTGCAGCGTGACCTTCCACGAGCACACGATGGCCGGAACTTGCGCGGCCTTCAATGAAAAGCTGGCCTGCAAGCCGGCGCACGGTCCGGGCGATCACCACGGCCCCCACGGTCCGCCGCCGGAGGCGAAGGCCGCCTGCACCTCCAAGGCCGCCGGCGCCGCCTGTTCGGTTACTTTCCCCGACGGACAGATGAAGAGCGGCACCTGCAGCGTGGGTCCCGGCCCCGGCGACACCGAGCTCGCCTGCGCACCGCAGAGGTAGGCATTTATAATTTTGTGAAGCCAGCCGTTCGTCAGCGCTGATCAGGTTAGGATCCCCTCCATGACCCAAAGCGTGCTCGTGCTGTACGTCGAAGATGACGAGCGGCTGGCTGCATTGACCGCGAAGTATTTGGAGACCCACGGCATGACCGTGGTGGTGGTGAACAACGGCAGCGACGCGGTGCCGCAAGCGCTCAAGCTGCGGCCCGACGTGGTGCTGCTCGACCTGATGCTGCCCGGCGTGGACGGCCTGGAGATCTGCCGCCGGCTGCGCGCGCGCATGGACACGCCCATCATCATGGTCACCGCCCACGGCGACGAGCCCGACCGCGTGCTCGGCCTGGAAGGCGGCGCCGACGACTACTTGAGCAAGCCCTTCAGCGCGCGCGAGCTGGTGGCGCGCATCCGCGCCCAGACGCGCCGCGCGCGCGGACAGCTGGGGCCGCAGTCGAAGCTGGTGGCGGTGGGCGAGCTGCACCTGGAGCCGCAGTCGATGCGCGCCACCATGCGCGGCCGCGAGCTGGTGCTCACCTCTTATGAGTTCTCGCTCTTGCGCGCGCTCGCCGAGCGGGCCGGCCAGGTGCTGACCCGCGAGCAGCTGATGGACATGGTGCGCGGCAGCGCCGAAGAGGCGTTCGATCGCAGCATCGACGTGCATATCTCCCACCTGCGCCAGAAGCTGGGCGACGACCCGCGCAGCCCGCGCCTGCTCAAGACGGTCCGCGGAGTGGGATACATGCTCGCCGCCTGACATCAAACATAACAAAGCAACACACTCGCGCAGCCCGCGCGCAACACCCGGCGCGCACAATTTGCGCCATGGAAAGTTTCCTCGTGGTCGCGGCGGTGATCATCAATCAGAGCCAGGACGCAACCAAACTCCGCTCGGTGGCTGATCGTCTACACAGCTCGGTCATCGAGGTGAAGGCCACCCGCGAGGACGAAGAGGCCAGCTGGGGCACCGGCGTCCTCCTGGGCAACGGGCTCGCGCTCACCGCGCTGCACAGCGTCGGCACCGTGGCGGCGGACGGCCAGGTCACTCCGCTCGGGACCATCGACGCCGTCGTCTACGATCACGGCGAGGTGCGCGCCCACGTGGTGGCGGCCGCGCCGGAGCTGGACCTGGCGCTGCTGCGGCTCGAGTCGGGCAACTCCATCGCGGCGGCGCCGTTGGCCGGCGAGGCGCCGTCGGTGGGCGACCACCTCGTGGCCATGGGAGCGCGCAACGAGGAGATCGTCGCGGCCGGCGTCACCGTCTCGGTCTCGGAGGACGACGGCTCGCTGGTCTTCACCAGCCCGCGCAAGGTGGACTCGCGCTTCTGGGGCGGCCCGGTGTTCGACGGCCAGGGGCAGCTGACGGCCATGACGCTCCACTCCCGCGGCTCCATCCGGGCCGTCTCCATCGCCTCGTTGCGATCTCTCATCGATCAGGCCTCGTCGGTGCAGTAGACTCGGGCGCATCGCCCGCCTCTGCCTACTGCTGATCCTCGTCGCTTCGCTTCCCGCGCGCGCGGTCGACTGGCTGACCGTCGCGCAGGGCAAGCCCGGCGATGTCTTGACGTTGACCCCCGCCGACGCGCTGGTTCTGCCGGCGATGGGCCTCTTCCTGGGCAGCACGCAGCTCTTCCACTTCGCGCCCGCGCACTGCCACTGGTGCGACGGCTCGGACGACGTGGGAACGCCCGGGTCGGCCGGCGCGGGGCGGGGCTCGCTGAACGGGGTCGATGCCTTCTTCCACGACGCGCTCACCGGGGCCATCTTCTCGCGCGACACCGCCGGCACCATCTCGACGGTCATCGCCTACGGCGTGGTTCCGGTGGGCGCGCTGGGCGCCGCGTTCTTTGCCACCGGCCCCAGCGGCTCACCCGAGGCTGGCCTGCGCGCCGCGGTGATCGTCGTCGAGAGCGTCGCGGTCAGCGGCGCCGCCACCCAGGCGCTGAAGCTCGGCTTCGCCCGCAAGCGGCCTTATATCCGCTACGGCAGCGGCGGCACCGCGGGGTACGGCATCGACGACGACGAGAGCCGCCTGGGGTTCGTCTCCGGACACACCAGCGCCGTGGCCGCCCTGGGCTTCTCCGCCGCCATGTGCGCGCAGCTGCAGAAGTCGGAGGCGGCGCCGCTGCTGTGGACCGCCGCCGCCACGCTCACCGTGCTGACCGGGACGCTGCGGGTCATGGCGGAGAAGCACTACTTCACCGACGTGCTGGCGGGCGCGGTGGTGGGCGCGGGCACCGGCACGCTGATTCCGCTGCTCCACCGGCGGGGCGTCCAGTTCACCGGCAACGGCCTCGCCTACAACTTCTGAACGCCGCTCCAGACCAGCTGGTGGAAGAGCGCGTCCATCTCCCGCGCCGGTTTCGCCGCGCCCTGCTTCAGCCACGAGCGCAAGAGCGACAAGAGCGCGCCCGCGAGCGCCTGGCCCATGGCCGCCCGCGTCTCCGCCGCGAGGTGCTGCGAGCGCGGCAGGTCTTCCAGGCGCCGCTCGATGCCGCGGGCAAAGCAGCCCTGCGCCAATTCGAAGAAGTCGTGGATCCGTCCAGAATCGACCAGCGCTTCGACGAGCTTGCGCATCTCCGCCACGTGCGCGAACAGCTCTTCGACGGGCAGCACCCGGTCCGAGACGTCGCCCTTGCGCGAGAGGCGGTTGCTCATCATCTCCAGGAACTCCTCCGCGTCGCTGAGGAAGAGGTCGTCCTTGTCTTTATAGTGCGCGTAGAAGGTGGAGCGGCCCACGCCGGCGCGATCGAGCACGTCCTGGACGGTGATGCCGTCGAAGGCCTTCTCCTGCATCAGCGAGATGAGCGCGTCGCCCAGCGCCTCGCGCGAGCGCCTCACCCGCCTGTCTTCGTTGCCGGCCACCGGCAGAGCTTACCTCCGCTGGCAGGCCGCGGCGACGGGCTGGATGACGGCGGCGGCCCAGAGCTCTGCCCGTAGCTCTTCGCGCGCCGAGGCGGCCCACTCGCGGGCGCGCTGCAGCTCCTGCTGCTTGTGGGCGATGCAGGCGCGGACGACCGCGGCCGTCGCCAGCTTCAACTCCTGGGCTGCTTCTGGGATGCGGCTGCTCATGTGAATTCTGACGGATGAGCGGCCGGAAAAGTTTCACGCGCTCGCGGCGCGCGGCACGAATCCAAGGAAGATTGTGGGCTTGGACTCTTTTTCGGAATGTTTGCGTCAGCCTTTTCGCGCGGTCCAGACGGGCACCTGCCAGAGCGCGTAGCCGCGCGGATCGCGGACGCAGGCGATCATCTCCTTCCAGCGGCGCTCGACCTCTTCGCGAGGCACGCCGCTGTGCTCGACGATGGAGTCCGTGTAGCCGTCGCGCCAGGCTTCCCAGATGCGCGCGAAGGTCTCGCGCGGAACGCGGATGGTGTCGACCACCACGTAGTCGACCGCGATCTCCTTGAAGCCCAGGTCGGTGAGCGCCGTGAAGGTGCCGCGGCCGATGTGCAGGTCGCAGCCGATGGCCTTGCCGTACGCGCTGGGAATGCGCTGCCAGAAGCCGTCGGAGTCGCTGGCCGTGGGGTGCGCCCAGAGCATGCCGTAGTCTTCCGCGATGACGTGCAGCCGTCCGCCGGGCTTCAGCACCCGCTGCATCTCCGAGTAGACCTTGCGCGCGTCGGGCACGGCCTGCACCAGGTGCCGGCTCACCGCCAGGTCGAAGCTCTCGCCAGGCAGATCGAGCGACAAGGCGTCGCCGCGCAGGAAGCGCACGCGCGCCCCGAGATCGGCGCAGCTCTGGCGCGCCCGCGCGAGGTGCGCCTCTTCCAGGTCGACACCCGTGACCTGCGCCTGCGGAAATTTCAAAGCGAGCCGGCGCGCGATCTCGCCCGTGCCGCAGCCGACGTCGATGATGCTCTTCGCGGCCGGACCGCGGGAGAAGATGGGCTCCTCCTGCGGCCAGATCGCCTCGGCCTGCGCCGCCAGGTTCCGCACCATCGACTCGTCGGCCATCTCCTTCGCCTGCGAGCTGTTCGTCATGTCCATGCGCGTGGTTCTAACAAGGCCTGCCTCGCTTGAGCAGACCAGCCCGCGGCGGGCCATCCAGACCAGAAACATTTCACCGCAAAGCGCGCGAAGCGCGCAAAGACAAAACAAAAGGATGCTTTGGTTGCAGCCTCTTCGCGCGCTTGGCGCGCTTTGCGGTTGATCCGAAGAGAATCCCTTCAGAGCCCTTGAGAGAGTCTCTCAGGTGAGGTCGAAGGTGAGCTCGCCGAGCTTGTCGACCGAGCAAGCGACTTTGTCGCCGGCCTTGAGCCACACCTGCGAGGCCTCGGGCTTGCCGATGATGGGACCCTCGGGCGTGCCGGTGGAGAAGAAGTCGCCGGCCTTCAAGGTCATGATGGTCGAGGCGTAGGCGACGATCTGCGCGCAGCTGAAGATCATGTCCGCGGTGTTGGCGTTCTGCCGCTTCTCGCCGCCGTTCAC
>DATBAA010000819.1:0-6862 GCA_036271755.1 Myxococcales bacterium
CTGCGCGGCCAGGTTGTAGATCTCTTCGGGCTGCACCTGCTGGATGACGCGGATCAGGCTGGTGGAGTCGGTGAGATCGCCGTGGTGGAGAAAGAAGCGGCGGTCGGCGACATGAGGGTCCTGGTACAGGTGATCGATGCGATCGGTGTTGAAGAGGGACGTGCGGCGTTTGATGCCGTGAACCTCGTAGCCCTTCGCCAGGAGCAGCTCCGAGAGATAGGAGCCGTCCTGTCCCGTAACGCCTGTGATCAACGCGACCTTGCGCTTCGTCATCTTCTCTCTCTTCCGGACCGGTGTTGGGTCTACCGTCCCGCACCGCCGCACGCAACGGCTACGAGCCCGCGGAGCGCTGCTTCCTGGGCGCGGCCACCATGCTCACTTCGCCGCTGGCAGGGGTGAGCCTTCGCACCGCCCGGATGACGTGGCTGCACAGCTCTTCGATGGCCAGCGCATGCTCCGGCTCCACGCGCGGGCGGCCGTCCGCCCAGACCACGTGGACGACGCCCAGCTTCCGGCGGCCGTGGCTGAGCGGAAAGCTCATCTCCACCGAGCTGCCCGGCGGCAGGGTGATCATGTGCTCGGCCGCAGGCCCGTTGAAGCGCGCGGTCACCGCGTGCGCCGACACCGCCGGCTGCAGCGCCGCCAGGCTGTCGGCCACCTGGCTCAGCGCCTTGGCTTCCTTCAGTTGGCTGGCAATGGAGCTGACCGCCGACCGCAGCTCGCGGTTCTGCTGCCGGTCCAGGCGAAGGTGGCGCATGTTCAACTTGAAGAGCCCGAAGCTGTGCAACACCCAGAGGAGGCCGAGCAGAAGTCCAGCGCCCACCAGCACCGCCGCGCGCCGGCCGCCGAACTCGAGGGCGAGGCCGCTGCCCGCGAGCAGCAGGCTCGCGCCGTAGAGCGCCAGCACCGCGCCGCGATGCGAGAGCCCGCGATTGATCAGCCGGTGGTGCAGGTGCTCCCGGTCAGGGTTGAAGAGGCCCTGGCCGCGGATGGCCCTGCGGCAGATGGCGAGGACGGTGTCGGCGATGGGAACGCCCAGCACCAGGAGCGGCACCGCCAGCGGCAACGAAGACGTCGTGGGCTGGTTGGTCGCGACGAGCAGCGCCACCGAGAGGAAGTAGCCGAGGAAGAGCGAGCCGGCGTCGCCCATGAAGATGGACGCGGGGTTGAAGTTGTAGAAGAGAAACCCCAGCACCGCCCCGGCCAGCGCGGCGGCGTACATGCCCAGCGCCGGCAGAGACAAGACCACCGCCAGGACGAGGATGGCGGCCAGCGCAATCTCCGAGACGCCGCCGGCCAGTCCGTCGAGGCCGTCGATGAGGTTCATCGCGTTCATCACGCCGATGATCCAGAGCATGGTGAAGGGCACGGCCAAGAGGCCCAGATGGATGACGTCTCCGATCGGCAACTGGACGGAGCGGACCACGAGGCCCGACGCGCAGACCGCGAGCGCCACGATCAGCTGCGCCAGGAGCTTGTGCCGCGCCCGCAACCCGTAGAGATCGTCCAGCACGCCCACCACTGCGATGATCGCGCCGCCGGCGAGAAAGGCATACGACCGCGGGCCCTGGAGACGATGATTGCGCGCAGGCGCGGGTCAATGGCCAGCATGAGGCCAATTGACGCATACCAGGAGAGCACGAACGCGACGCCGCCCAGACGGGGCACCGCTTTGACGTGCACCTTGCGCACGCTCCGCGCCGAGTCGACGAGCTGCTTGCGCAGCGCGAAGTCCCGCGTCCAGCCGGTGGCGAGCACCGACAACGAGAAGGCGAGCAGAAACGCGGGCATGGCCACGAATCTGGCCGAATCGACGTGCGCCGCGCGGAGCAGCAGCGAGGCGGCGGCCTCGGCACAGCACAAGAGCGCGATGAGGCCCAGCGCGGCTTTGCGCTCTCGCAGGTGCCTGACGGCCCCGCTGGTGATCGACTTGAATGAATCGGCGGTTACAGGTTCCCGAACGCCAGCGCTGGCGTCGCGGGCATGACTGTTTTTCAATGGGATCAACGTCGAGGCCCCCCGGTCCTCTGCCTGACCAATAAGGTAAGACCATCGGCCACGGCAAATGATTTTTTCTTGAAGGGCTAGAGATCGGGCGACGGCGCAAGAATTCCAGCGTTAATGAAGTTCGGGCCCGAATCCTGGCCAGGTTCGACACTAAGCCGAAACAATAAGAAGACGTTTATGTAGGATTTGAGCGCAGGCTCCCGCGGGCCTTGGGAAAAGTGGTCGGAGCCGATCTGTAAGCCGGGTCTTGTCTCGCCGATTCGTTACCTCCTCGGCGGAGGCGGACATTCCTCTAGGACTCGCGTTGCCGCGAGCCTCCAGCGAGCAACCCGGGAGCGCGGCGGGCCGCCGCATGTGCTCCCCTATTTGCTCTTGCTCCGGGTGGGGCTTGCCGTGCCGCCCGTATCACTACGTGCGCGGTGCGCTCTTACCGCACCGTTTCACCCTTGCCGGCGATGGACTGCCGGCGGTTTGTTTTCTGTGGCGCTGTCCCGCGAGTCGCCTCGGCTGGCCGTTAACCAGCACCCTGCCCTATGGAGCCCGGACTTTCCTCTCGCGCTTGTTGAAGGCGCCAGCGTTCGCCCGATCGGCTCCGACCGCCCGCGACCTTAGCTCATCTCTTCGTCGATGGCGCGGTTGGACATCTCGTCGGCCAGCGAATTCTCCGCGCGGGGGATGTGCTGCAGGCCGTACTTGCCGAAACTACGTAGAAGCCGCAGGGCCTCGGCATGCAGGGGCTTCAGCGCCGCGTTGCGGACGGCGTACTCGCCCTTGAGCTGGCGGATCATCAGCTGCGAGTCGGCGCGGACCTCGATCTCCGGGGCGCCCATCTCCTGCGCGCGCCGCAGGCCGATGAGCAGGCCCTGATACTCGGCGACGTTGTTGGTCTGCCGGCCCAGGTAGCGGCCCAAGCGCGCGAGAACGTTGCCCTTCGAATCCGTGAGCACCGCGCCCGCCCCGGCCGGCCCGGGGTTCCCGCGGGCAGCGCCGTCGGAGAAGACCCGCATGGCGGTCTCAGACGTTTTTGCGAAAGTGTCAGACGTTTTCTTCGCGGAGGTCTCAGACGTTTTCGCGAAAGTCTCAGACGCTTTTGCGGCTTTGGGCGGCCGCTCTTCGCGAGCCTCCGTCCGCAGCGCGACGACAGCCCCGCGCAGCAGCTTGCGCGCCGTCTCCAGATCCAGCCCGAGGACCGCGCAGGTCCGCTCCAAGGTCTCGTGCTCGGCGATGGCCAGCAGGAGCTGCGCGGGCGTCACGATCACGCTTCGGCCGCGGTCTCGGATTCCGGCGCCGCGTAGATGAAGCGGAAGCAGTTGGGGCAGGTCATGATCTCCTGCGCCGTGATCAGGTTGTTGGCCATCTGCGGCGGAATCTTCCGCTGGCAACCCTTGCAAGTTCCCAGCACCACCGGCACCACCGCCACGCCGCCGCGCTGCTTGCGGATGCGCTCGTAGCGCGAGACCAGGCCCGGGTCGACGTCCTTCACCAGCCTGGCCCGCTCGCCCTCCAGCGTCTGCAGCTTGCTGGCGACGCCCTCGAGCAGCGTCTTGATCTGCTCGCCCTCACGGGTAGCGACGGCCTCTTTCTCGCCCAGACCCGCCTCCGCCCCTTCGACCTGCTTCTTCAGCTCGATGTACTCGTTGGTCAGCCGCTTGATCTCCTCTTCGGCCGTGATGTTGGTCTTCTTGGCGATGTCCAGCTCGCGCGCCAACGCCGCGTACTCGCGCGGGGTCTTCAGCTCGGTGAGCCGCGACTCCCACTTCTTCACCTTCTCCTTCTCCAGCTGCAGCAGCTGCTCGTTCTGCCGCCGCGCCCGCTCGTTGTCGGCCAGCTTGCCGCGAACGCCGTCCAGCGCCGTCTTGGCCTGGCCGCGCTCGGCTTCGATCTGCTTGAGGCGGGCCGGGTGCTTCTGGGCTTCCGCGTTGAGATCGCGGATCTGCAAATCGACCTTCTGCAACTCTTCGAGCGACTTCAGCTTCTCTCGCGACAACGCAGACCTCCCTGAGGAGCCGGTCTTTTCGCGCCAACCTCTCTAGATGTCAAACGCCGAACGTAGCTGGGCCCGGCAGGATTCGAACCTGCATGCGGCCGGTTATGAGCCGGCTGCTCTACCGTTGAGCTACAGGCCCCGATTTGGATCCACACTAGCGCAAGCTTGCGGAGAAGCGGGACCAAGAAGAGACTGCGTCCACCGATGCGCCTCCTCGTCCTTCTGGCCCTGCTTCTCGTGCCGCTGACAGCTCTCGCGGACGAGATCGATCTCTCGCAAACCTCCGGCCGCAGGGAGTCCAACCTGCCGCCCGAATTCATCCTCCGGGCCGAGGGCGGCAGCAGCTTCTCGCCCTACGGCTACGCCGGCGCGGCCTTGAGCTGGATGCCCACCGGCGGCCTCGAGTTCGAGGGCGGCATGGGCGCGGGCTTTCCCGGCCTGCAGCTCGGGCTCTCGGTGCGAACGCTCTTCAACATCGGAGACCCGGGGCAGTTCTTCCTGGGCGAGATCTCGCTCGCGGGCAACACGCGCGTCAACCGCGGCGAGGAGCAGCAGCAGGGGCCCAACTTCACCAACAACAGCCTCTGGACCTGCATCGGCTTCGGCGGCGAGCTGCGCAAGGACTTCTACAGCCTCGACCTGGTCGGCTCGCTGGTGCTCACCACCCAGAGCCTGACGCCGCACTTCTCGGTCCATGGCGGCGTCGGCTTCGGGTTCTAGCCGCGCCGCCGAAGGCGGGCTCTAGTCGTCTTCAGTGTCCGCGCCAAAGAGCTCGTCGACGCGCAGCTCCACGGCGTCAAACGGCTCGGCGCGAATCGTCTGCCCCGCCTTGGCGCTGAGCGCGAGCAGGTAGCCCGTCTCCGGCCGCCGGTACACCTCGAGCACCTTCTCGATGGGGTTCGCGAGCCAGTAGTGCGGAACGCCCGCGTGAAAGTAGCTCTGCATCTTGTCGACGCGGTCGACGTTCTCGTTCGACGGCGAAAGGACCTCGCAGATCCAGTCCGGAGGCTGCCGGACCGGACGCCCTTTCGGGCCCTCCGGCAGACGATCCCGCCGCCAACCAGCAAGATCCGGACTCGGCGATCGAGATGAACCTGGGTCGAGCTGTGCTCCGAGGTCGGGGCCGCCTTCTCCACCAGCGTGCCCCGAATCAGCTCGATGCGGTCCGAATCAGGGCGCGCGAGAGCGTCATCGATCGTCGCCTCGGGGCGCTTTGCTGCGATCGCCATGGCCGGATGATAGCCGCGCGCGCGATGGCAGCAAAGCTGGCCCGGGCTAGTTCTCGACGAAGCTGCGCAGCCGCTTGCTGCGCGACGGGTGCCGCAGCTTGCGCAGCGCCTTGGCTTCGATCTGCCGGATGCGCTCGCGGGTCACTTCGAAGTCCTGGCCCACCTCTTCCAGCGTGTGGTCCGACTTCTCGCCGATGCCGAAGCGCATGCGCAGCACCTTCTCTTCGCGCGGCGTCAGCGTGGCCAGCACCTTCCGGGTCTGCTCGGCCAGGTTCATGTTGATGACCGCGTCGCTCGGGGACGTAATCGCCTTGTCCTCGATGAAGTCGCCCAGGTGGCTGTCCTCTTCCTCGCCGATGGGCGTCTCGAGGCTGATGGGCTCCTTGGCGATCTTCAGGACCTTGCGGACCTTGTCGAGCGGCAGCTCCATCTTCTCGGCGATCTCTTCCGGAGTGGGCTCGCGGCCGATCTCCTGCACCAGGTAGCGCGAGGTGCGGATGAGCTTGTTGATGGTCTCGATCATGTGCACCGGAATGCGGATGGTGCGCGCCTGGTCGGCGATGGCGCGGGTGATGGCCTGGCGGATCCACCACGTCGCGTAGGTGCTGAACTTGTAGCCGCGCTTGTACTCGAACTTGTCCACCGCCTTCATCAGGCCGATGTTGCCTTCCTGAATCAGGTCGAGGAACTGCAAGCCGCGGTTGGTGTACTTCTTCGCGATCGAGACAACCAGACGGAGGTTGGCCTCGACCAGCTCTGCCTTGGCCTTTTCGGCCTTGCGCTCGCCGGTGATGATGGCCGTGAAGCTGTGCTTCAGCTCGTCCATGGGCAGCAGCGCCTCTTCCTCGACGCGCTTCACCTTCCGCGGCGCGGCGGCGATGGTGCGGCTCACCTCGCCCAGGTCGTCGCCCTCGAGGCCCACCGACTTGAGCTTCTTGCGCGCCAGCTGGCCGGGCTTGCCTTCGTCCTCTGCCTCGCGGAGCAGGCCCTTCAGCTCGCGCAGCGGAATGCCCGCGCGCGTCTCGATCTGCCGCAGCTCGCGCTCGACCTGGTCGACCCGCTCGATCAGCTTCTTGAGGTTTTCGATGATGCGTTCGATCTGGCGCTTGTTCAGCTTCACGTCCGCCAGCGTCTCGGCCATGGCCGATTCGTTGCGGATGACCGCGTCGCGCACTTCCTTGCGCTTCTGGTCCGAGACCTTCTTGGTCTTGGAGTCGAGCTGCTCGTTGAGCATCTCGTTGTCTTTGTCGAGCCGGCGGATCTTCTCGATGAGCTTCACCACCTGGTCGGTGCGGCCCTGCTCGTCGAAGGTCTCGTCGTCCTCGTCCGGCGCGTCGCGGATGACCTCGCGCACGCGCATCTTGCCCTTCTTGAGGCGCTCGCCGATCTGGATGATCTCCTTGATGGCGATGCTCGAGTGCAGCACGGCGTCCAGCACTTCCTTCTCGCCGTCCTCGATGCGCTTCGCGATCTCGACTTCGCCCTCGCGGGTGAGCAGCGAGACCGAGCCCATCTTGCGCAGGTACATGCGCACGGGGTCGTTGGACTTGGAGTAGGCGTCCTCTTCCTCTTCACGCTCGGCGCGCTCGGTAGGCGTGGACTCTTCCGCTTCCTTCGCAGCCACCGGCTCGGGATCGGG
>DATBAA010000820.1:0-8300 GCA_036271755.1 Myxococcales bacterium
GCCCGCGTCGATGGCCTTGCGGCGGGCGCGCGTCTTCTCGCCCATCTCGTCCATCGCTTCGGGCGGCGGGCCGATGAAGAGAATTCCCGCAGCCGCGCAGGCGCGGGCGAAGCGAGCGTTCTCGGAGAGGAACCCGTAGCCCGGGTGGATGGCGTCGGCCCCGGTCTTCTTGCAGGCGTCGATCACCTTCTCGATGACCAGGTAGCTCTCGCGCGAGGCGGCCGGCCCGATGTGGACGGCCTCGTCGCAGGAGCGGACGTGGAGGGCGCCGCGGTCGGCGTCGCTGTAGACCGCGACGGTGGGGATGCCCATTTCGCGGCAGGTGCGGGCGACGCGGACGGCGATCTCGCCGCGGTTGGCGATCAGGATCTTCTTCACGCGCTGCGTTCTACCAAGTCAGGCGTCGCTCGCAAGGGGCGCGCGGTGGCGGCGTCGCGCGCGAGTGAACAATCTAGATGCGACGGGGGGATTCCTCATGCGGCGATTGGTCGGTTGTCTGGGGCTCGTGCTGGCGGCGGCTTGCGGTGGATCCTCTTCGGGCGGCGGCGGTTCGGTCGCGCCTGGAAACGACGGCGGAGTCATCGCGGCGCCAGACGGCGGAGCGGTCGTTCCCCCGCCGGTGACTCCCGACGCTGGCACCGTGACTCCGCCCGCGACCGACGGCGGAACGGCTGCGCCTCCTGCGACGGATGGTGGAACCGCCGCGCCTCCGCCGATTGACGGCGGCACGGCCTCATCGTCCTGCGACGGCATCTCGCCGATTCGTGTCGGCGCGCCGAGCGGCACGCATGCGGCGAGCGCGGATCAGGATGGTTTCTTCGCCTGCAGCACGGCGGTGAACGGCTCCGGCGCCCTCGCCTTGTCGAGGCTGAGCCATAACTTTCCCAACGCCCTCAAGGACAACGTCGATGACTTCGTCTCGCCGAGCGGCGTCCTGCGCGGCACACGGTCCCGCGGGCGCGACCTCTTTTCCCCCGTCGTGATGATCGGGCGCTTGAACGACTTTCTCGACCTCGAGGAGCAGCCGGTCGGCTCCAGCGGGACCGCGCTGCAGTCGTTGAATGTCGAAGGAGAGGTTCTGAGCAGCACGCACGTGAACACCGTCGAGAAGTTCGTCGAGGACCCGGCCGGCGGCGCGATGTTGCTCACCGACGACTTTTCCGATGACCAGGACCTCTTCGTGCTGACGAGCTACGACGAGGACGGCGAAAAGCGCTTCAGCACGCTGCTCTCTCCTATCCTCAAGCGCGGTTTCCTGACGAGCGTGATGGTCGATCGCCTGGGCAACACGCTCTTCATCTGCAACCTCTCCGGGGAGAGCGCCACGGTGGCGCCGCAAACCTTCGCGCTGCAGTGGGTGAGCCACGACGGCACGGTGCTGCCGATCTTCCAGCTGGTCGGCGCCCCCGGCAACAGCGGCATTCCGGTGGTGACCCGCGTCGGCAGCGGCTTCTTCGTCGAATTGAGCGGCGCCTGGATGCAGCTCGAGCCGCTCGCCTCCACTCTGTCGCCAGCTCCGGCCTGGCTCTCGGCCGCCATGCGCACCCGGAATGCCGGTGGCGTCTTCATGGCCCGCAACGGCCGCGCCTACGCCATGATCTCGCTCGCGGATTCTCCGCAGTGCTCGGAGCAGGTGGTGGACCTCTTCGCGGCAGATGGCACGAGCTGCGGGTCGGTGTCGTTCCCGGCGCCCTCCGGTTCATGTCAGGCGCCTCCGCTGATCGGCTACGACGGGACGTTCGCGCAGCCGAGCAATCACTGCGATGGCTCGACGTGTACTTGCAATTGGCGCTGGTGGACCGGCTTCTTCCACTGATCGCTAAGGGATCGTCCGGTACTTCTGGAAGAGCGCGGTCTGGCGGTTGGTGAGCGGCACCTGCTTGCCACCGATCCACATCGCCACGGGCCGGCTGGACGTCTCCAGCGGGTCGCCGCTCCAGAGCACGACGTCGCCGCGCAGGCCGTCCGCGAGCTTGCCGGTGTTGAGGCCAAAGGCCTCCGCCACGTTGCTGGTCAACCCTTTGATGGCTTCGTTGTAGGGCAGGCCGAAGGCCACCGCGTTGCCCGCCGCCTGGGGGAGCGTGCGGGCGAAGTGCGCGTCGCCCATGGGCGCGAACATCACCTTCGCGCCGGCGGCGGCCAGCAGCGCGGCGTTGTCCTGGCGGGAAGCGATGGCGTCGAAGTTGGCGGGCAGATCTTCGCGAGCGTCCAGGATCACCGGGATGCCGGCAAGCTCGGAGGCCATCAGCCAACCTTCGGCGGCGCCCGAGAAGATCACCTTCAGCTTATGTTCTTTGGCCAGCGCGAGCACCGCGCGCAGATCGCTGACGCGGTTGGCTTGCACGAGCAGCGGCAGCTTGCCGGCCAGCACCGGCTGCAGCGCCTCCAGATCGGCCCCCGAAGCGACGAACCGGCGCGACTTGTTCTGGTCGTAGTCCTTCTTGTGCGCGCCGAACTCCTTGGCGTCCTCGAGCAGCTCGCGCAAGAGGCTGATGCCCGCGGCGCGCGGTCCGCCCAGCTCTTCTTTGGCTTGCAGTCCCAAGCGCACGCCGACTGCCAGCGGAGCCTTGAGGACGGTGCCGTCCATGGCGAACCACGCGGCCTGGCCCGAGACGACGCCGCCGCCGGGCACCGAGACGCTGCTGGTGATGCCGCCCGTCCGCGCCACGGGCAGCAGCTGGGAGAACTCGTCGAGATCGTCGCTGGCGCGGATGGCCGCGTGAATGGGCTCGTGCTTCTCGCCGCGCTTCCACTGCGCGTCGTTGGCGGTCTCTTCCAGCGAAACCTCGACGAGGCCCAGCTGGTCGGACGGATCGATGAAGCCGGGCGCGAGCACGTGGCCCTGCGCATCGACTTCCTTGCAGCCCGCGCCAGCCTTGGCGATTTGCCCTCCGCGCAGCGTGAGCTCGGGCATTGGCTTCCCGTCCAAACCAATGGCATTGCGAATGACGGTGCAGTCGGCGGCGGCGACCGGCAGCAACTCAGTGCTGGCCGGCTTGAATTGCGGCACCTCCGCGGCTTTGGGCGTCTGCAGCGCGGCGGTCTTCAACGGCTCGCCCAATTCGAAGTCACTGAGTACGCTGGCGCCCGTCTTCACGTCATAAGTCACGACGCCGTCGGCATAGACCCGCTGCGCCCGCGAATAGACCGAGAAGGGATTGCGATCCCAGATGACGATATCGGCCATCTTGCCGGCCTCCAAAGACCCGGTGACTCCGTCGGTGCCCATGATCCAGGCCGGGTTGATGGTCAGCCAGCGCATGGCCTCGTCGTCGGAGATCTTCAAACCCATCGCCCGCGCCGCGGCCAAGGCCTTTCCGGCTTCTTGGTTCAAACGCTGGATTCCATCTTGCGAATCGGAGTGCATGTGCGCGTGCACGCCGGCCTCTTGCAGCAGGCCGATGTTCTGCGGAATGGCGTCCCACAATTCGAGCTTGCCGCCCCACCAGTCGGCCCAGGTGGCCACGCCAATGTCTTCCTTGGCCAGCACGTCGCGCAGCTTGTAGGCCTCGACGGCGTGGTGGAACGCGCGGATATGATAGCCAAACTCGTGAGACATATCGATCATCAGCTGCAGCTCGTCGGCGCGATAGCAATGGTTCTGGACGAGGATCTCACCTTTCAGGACGCCAACCAAAGTCTCCAGGCGCAGGTCGCGCGCCGGCGGCGGCTCGGTCATTCCTTTATTGCGCCATTGGTCGAACTTATTCATGTAATCGCGCGCGGCGGCCCAGGCCTTGCGCGTCTCGGCGATGTTGCCCATGCGGGTGGAGGGCGCCTTGTGCTGGCCGGTGCCGTAGACGCGCTTGGGGTTTTCGCCGCAGGCCATCTTCAGGCCGTCCTTGGCGCCCGGAAAGCGCATCTCGTCGGCGGTGCGGCCGAAGTGCAGCTTGACCGGGAAGCCGCGCCCGCCAATCAGGTTGGCGCTGCCCGGCAGGATCAAGAGCGAAGTGATGCCTCCCGCGGCGGCGCGGCGCAGCCCCGGATCTTGCGGCCAGAAGCCATCTTTCGCGGACACTTCGGAGGTCACCGGATTGGTGGCTTCGTTGCCGTCGCTGGTGGCGGTCGACTGCGGCGAGGCATAGACGCCCAGGTGCGAGTGCGCGTCGATGATGCCGGGCGTGACCACCATGCCGCGGGCGTCGATCTCCTCGCCCTGCGGCGGCGTCTGCACCTGCGCGTCCGGACCCACCGCGACGATCTTGCCGCCTTCGAACGAGACCGCTCCGTCTTGGATGGACGGGCCGCTCACCGGCATCACCAGCGCGTGGCGGATGACCACCGGCCGCTGCTGCGTCCACGAGCGCGAGGTCAGCGCGGGCATCAGCTGCTCGTCGTACTTCTTCGAAGGTTTCGGAGCGGTAGCGGCCGTGCAGCCCGCCAGGAGAAGGATCGCAAGTCTGCGCATGGGGCGGCACTCTGCCGCCGCCCGCGCATTTTGCAACCGCCGAAACAGTTCCTACATCTTGAGGACGACGCGGAAACGCGCCTTGCCACTCTCCATCCGCTCGTAAGCCTCGGCCGCCTTCTCCAGCGGATACACCTCGTTCATCGAACGCACGCCCTCGAGCACGCTGAACTTCAAGGTGTCCTGCGAGTCGATGGCCGTCCCGGAGTACCAGCCTTTCACCGACTGCCGCATCATCAAGAGCTGCAGCGACGGCACCGAGAGCTGCGGCACCGCGCCGATGATGACGAAGGTGCCGTTGGGGCCCAGCCCGCCGATGACGGCCGCCATGGCGTCCGCGTTGGTGACCGTGGCCAGGACTACCTTCGCGCCGCCCAGCTTCTGCAGCTCCCTGGCCGGATCCTGCGCCTGGCTGTCGATGTAGACGGCCGCGCCCAGCTTCTTGGCGAGCGCCTCTTTGTCCTTGCCGCGGGCGATGGCCACCACGCGATAGCCGGCCTTGGCCGCGTACTGCACGCCCAGATGTCCCAAGCCGCCCAGCCCGAGGATGGCGACGAGATCGCCCGGCCGCGCGCCGGTGTTCCGCAAGGCGTTGAAGGTGGTCACGCCCGCGCACATCAAGGGAGCCGCCTCTTCCGCGGTGAGCTCGTCGGGGACGAACGCGAGCGACTCGGACCGGCAGACGACGTAGTCGGCGTAGCCGCCGTCGCGGGTGACGCCGGTGACCTGCGTCGCGGTCTGGCAGGCGAAGATGTCGCCGCGCTTGCAGTTGTCGCAGAAGCCGCAGTTGCCGCCGTGCCAGCCGGCGCCGACGCGCTGGCCAGCTTTCAAGCCCTCCACGCCCGCGCCCAGCTTGTCGACCAGGCCGACCACTTCATGGCCCGGGACGCGCGGGTATTGGACCGGCATCACGCCGTCCTTCACGACCGAATCGCTGTGGCAGATGCCGCATGCCTGCACCTTGACGCGGACCTCGCCCGGGCCCGGCTCGGGAATGTCACGTTCGACGAGCTCCAGCGGACCTTTGGCTTTCGACACCTGGACAGCGCGCATTTTCGGCATACGTCCTCCTGCAAGGGTGCGGCTTTGGATGCCTCGTGCCGCGTTCGAGGTTCTAGGGTACTGGTCTTCCAGTGAACGAAAGCGAGCAGAGCTTCCGGCGCGATTTCCACTTCGCGCTGCCGTTTGGAATCATTCCGGGCCTGGGCGCGCTGGTCTCTTTTCTGCTCGCGCGCAGGGCGGTCGCGGCCGGCGGAGCGTGGGCGCGGCGGCTGAAGCAGCTGGCCGGAATCGATGTGCTGGTGCTCGTCTGCGTGTCGATGATGTTCATCTGGGCGCCCAGCCTTCAGGCTACGCGGCACGCGGCGAAGGTGCACATCGGCATCCAGCCCAAGGAGTCGCCCGGCGGCGTCGGCGTCGAATCGCTGTCGCCCGGCTGGCCGGCCGAGCGCGCGGGGCTCAAGGCCGGCGATGTCTTGCTGGCCGTCGACGGCGTCGCCATCCACAAGCCCAACGACCTCATCGACGAGCTCAATCGCCGGCCGCAAGAGCCGCGCGAGCTGAGCGTGCAGCGCGGAGAGAGCAAGCTGCAGATCACCGTCACGCCCGCGAAGGGCATCGGCCTGTTCACGCCGCAGGGCGCGGGCACGCGCGCGAGCCTGCCGCTCTGGTCCATCGCGCAGATCGCACTGACGATCGTCGCCCTGTTCTGGCTCGCGCTGCGGGCGCGGGCGAGGAAGGTGCCGGTGCTTCCGGCTGTCTTGATCCTGGGCACCTTCGTCTTCGGAACCGCCGTGCAGCAGCTCACCGGCTGGGCTGTCGGCAAGAAGCTGGGGGGCGTCTCGACCGGAGGCTGGCTGATCAGCACGCTCGCCTTTGCCGTGTCGCTGCTCGTCGCGTCCGCCTGGTCGCTGCGGCTGTCCGTTCGACGCGGCATTGTTCCCGCGCCGGATTGGAATCCGCCCCCGCCCGCGCTGGTCGCCCGCGGCCTGCTCTATGTCGTCTCGCTCGGAGCCCGCGCGGGCGTGCTCGCCTGGGCCTTCTGGAGCTTGACGGGGCTGATTCGCTTCCTTCCCGCGACCGACCCCTGGGGGCTCGGCGACGAGCTGCCGCAGTCCGGCGCGATGTTCTTCGCGCTCGGAGCAATCGCCATCGGCCCGGCTGCCGAGGAGATTCTCTTTCGCGGGGTCTTCCTGCCCTGGCTCGAGCGGTTCTTCACCGCGCGGCTGGCGCTGCTGGTGAGCGCGGGCGTCTTTGGTTTGCAGCACATCGCCTATGGGCCGGGCGCGGCGTATATCGTGGTGATTGGCCTCGTGCTGGGCTGGGCGCGGCAGCGCACGGGCGGGCTCGCGGCGCCGCTCTTCATCCATACCGTCAACAACGCCTGCGTGACATTGCTGCGGTTGGCGCGTTAGGGCGCTATAGCTCGCCGCCATGAACCATCGACATCTCGGAACGAGCGGCCTGGTCGTCAGCGAAATCTCCTACGGCAACTGGATCACGCACGGCTCGCAGGTGGAGAAGGACGCGGCCATCGCCTGCGTGAAGGCTGCTTTGGAAGAGGGCATCACCACCTTCGACACCGCCGACGTCTATGCGGGCACCAAGGCCGAAGAGGTGCTGGGCGAGGCGCTGCAGGGCCAGCGCCGCGCGGGCCTGGAGATCTTCACCAAGGTGTACTGGCCGGTGGGGCCGGGCAAGAACGATCGCGGTCTCTCGCGCAAGCACGTTGTCGAAGCTTGCAATGGGAGCCTGCGCCGCTTGCGCACCGACTACGTCGACCTCTACCAGGCGCACCGCTACGATCACGAGACGCCGCTCGAGGAGACCATGCTGGCGTTCGCGGATCTGGTCCGGCAGGGCAAGGTGCTCTATATCGGCGTCTCGGAGTGGACCGCTGGCGAGATCGAGCGCGCGGCAGCGCTGGCTCGCGAGCTGTGCGTGCCGTTCGTCAGCAATCAGCCGCAGTATTCGATGCTCTATCGGGTGATCGAAGCGGAGGTCGTGCCGGCCAGCGTGAAGGCAGGCCTGGGGCAGATCGTCTGGTCGCCCATGGCGCAGGGAGTGCTGAGCGGGAAGTATCTGCCCGGGCAGCCGCCGCCGGCCGGAAGCCGCGCGACCGACGAGGTCGGCCAGCGCTTCATCTCGCGGCTGCTCACGGACGACGTGCTGACGCGGGTGCAGAAGCTGAAGCCCATCGCGCAAGAGGCGGGCCTGTCGATGGCGCAGCTTGCAGTCGCCTGGGTGCTACAGAACCCGAACGTCTCGTCGGCCATCGTCGGCGCGTCGCGGCCGGAGCAGGTGCACGACAACGCCAAGGCTTCGGGCGCGAAGCTGGACGCGACGGTGATGAAGAAGATCGACGAGGCGCTGGGCGAGGTGGTTCTGCGCGACCCGAAACTCACCCAAAGCCCTCCCACGCGCCCATAGCTGCAACTCAGAATTCACCGCGTTCTTCGCGGTGAAGGTTTTTAGTCGGAGGCGCCTTGCGCGGTTTTGAGGCGTTGGGCGCGGTAGTGCAGCGGGTCGACCGGCGCGCCGGCGAGATCCAATTGATAGTGGAGATGCGGGCCGGTGGAGCGGCCGGTGTTGCCGCTGCGGGCAATGACTTCGCCGGCTTTGATTCGCTGCCCGTCGTGAACGAGCAATTCGTCATTGTGGCAATAGATGGTGACGACGCCGCGACCGTGATCGAGGACGATCACGTTGCCGTTGGATGAATCTCGCCCCGCGCGGCGGACGACTCCTGCGCCGGCGGCGTGAACCGCGGTGCCGACCGGTGTTCCCAGATCGACGCCCGCGTGCAACCGCCGGCCTCCTAACAACGGATGCTCGCGATAGCCAAATGGCGAAGTGATGTGAACTGATTCCGGCAGCGGCCAGGCCAGCGCAT
>DATBAA010000821.1:0-3490 GCA_036271755.1 Myxococcales bacterium
CTTGGGCTTTTTCTTCAGCCCCATTTCCTCTTCCACCTCGTCGAGTGCACGCATCAGCAACATGCGGGCGGCCATGCTGACGTTGGCTTCGATGCCTGGCTGGGTCGGCCTGATCTTTCGGCCCAACACCAGCTTCACGCACGCGCTCTACCCGCGGCTGCGAGGCGATCACCACCTTGCGCGCGATTGCGGTCGTCATGGGCTTCTTCCGCGACGAGCCGCCGGCGCCGGCCTTGGGCCCGTTTGAAATGTTCCTCCGCATCAGCTCGCACGATCTTCGCCGCACCTTCGGGACCTGGCTGCGCGCCGACGGCGTGCCGGTGAGCGAGGTCGCGGCGGAACCTGCTCGCGGATCTCTGCCAGCCGGCTGCCGGAAAGAGGCTGGAAATGGGCGGCAAAGATGGCGAAGATGAAAACGCCGAAGCCGCTAAACCCTTGGTATTGGTGCCCGGGACCGGAATCGAACCAGTGACACGGGGATTTTCAGTCCCCTGCTCTACCAGCTGAGCTACCCGGGCAAGATGCGGGCCGCGGTTTATGCCCCGGCTCGCGGCAGCCGTCAAGGACCGTCGGAGGCTGGCGGGCGTTCAGCCTGGCAAGCGGAAGTTCTTGAGCTGCTCTCGCAGCGCGCTCTTCAAGAATTTCCCCGCTGCCGTCCGCGGAATCGCCTCGAGGCGCACGAACGCGTCCGGCAGCTGCCACTCGGCGAACTTGCCGCGCAAGAAGGCCTTCAGCTCCTCGTCGGTCGCGGAAGTCCCCTCACGTAACACCACGCAGGCCACCGGCCGCTCCGTCCACTTCGGGTGCGAAATCGCGATCACCGCCGCCTCGCGCACCGCCGGGTGCCCCATCAGGGCGTTCTCCAGGTCGACCGAGCTGATCCACTCTCCGCCCGACTTGATCAGGTCCTTGCTGCGGTCGGTGATGCGGATGTAGCCGGACTCGTCCAGCGTCACCACGTCGCCCGTCCTGAACCAGCCTGGCGGGAACTTGTCGTCCTCTTCTTCATTCTTGTAGTAGCTGCTCGCCACCCACGGCCCGCGCACTTGCAATTCGCCCATGGACTTGCCGTCCCAGGGCACCTCCTTGCCGTCCTCGCCCACCGCCCGCACCTCCACCATGGGCGGCGGCACGCCCTGCAGCGCGCGAATCTTGAACTGCTCGGCCTCGGGCAGCAGGTCGTGCTCGGGCCGCAGCCGCGTGGTCGAGCCGACGGGAGACATCTCCGTCATGCCCCAGGCGTGCAGCACCATCAGGCCGTGCCGCTTGAGGAACCCCTCGATCATCGCCTGCGGCGCGGCCGACCCGCCGATGACCATCTGCTTCACCCGCGAGACGTCGTAGCGCTTGGGCTCCTTGTCGAGCGCGTCGAGGATGGCCAGCCACACCGTGGGCACGCCGGCCGCGATGGTGACCTTCTCGTTGTGCATCAGCTCGAGCAGGCTGTGCGGGTCCAGGTTGGGTCCGGGCAGCACCAGCTTCGCGCCCACCAGCGCGCAGGCGTAGGGCAAACCCCAGGCGTTGACGTGGAACATGGGCACCACCGGCAAGACGCGCTCGCGCTGGCCCAGGTTCAGCGAGTCGGGCAGGGCGATGCCGAGGACGTGCAGCAGGGTGGAGCGGTGGCTGTACAAAACTCCCTTGGGACGCCCCGTGGTTCCCGAGGTGTAGCAAAGCCCGGCGGCCTGCTTCTCGTGAAGCTCGGGGGCGTCGAAGACGTCGCTCTCGCGCGCGATCGACGCGTCCAGCTCCTTGCCCATGACCAGCACGTGCGCGGGCTTGACGTTGGCCTTGAATTTCTCCCAGACGGGCAGCAGCGCTTCGTCGACCAGCAGGACCTTATCCTCGGCGTGATTCATGATGTACGTCAGGTCGGGCGCCGAGAGCCGCGGGTTCATGGTGTGCAGCACCGCGCCGGTCATCGGAATGGCGAAGTAGGCCTCCAGATGCCGCGAGTTGTTCCAGGCCAGCGTGGCCACGCGATCGCCCGGCTTCACGCCCAGCTTGACCAGCGCGTTGGCCAGTTGGCGAGACCGCCGCAGCACGTCTCCGTAAGTCGTCCGGGAGATCGACTTGTCGGGGTTGCGCGAGACGACCTCGACCTTGGAAAAGTAACGCCCCACGCGCTCGAAGAGCAGAGCCAGCGTGAGCTCCGTCTCCATCATCATTCCGTTCATGCGGCAGAGCATACCGCGTGCTACAAAAAAGTCGTGACTCTGCGCGTCCGACTCGCGGTCCCAGCAGATGCGGAGGCGATGGCCCGCATCTACAACCAGGGCATTCAGGAGCGCACGGCTACCTTCGAGACCCGTCCGCGGAGCACGCAAGACCTGGAGAAATGGTTCGACGGCGAACATCCCATCTGCGCCGTCGAAGAGGCTGGGAACGTCATCGCCTTCGCGGCCTCGTCCGGGTATCGGCCCCGCGACTGCTACCAAGGCATCGCCGAGGTCTCGGTCTATGTGGACCGCGGCGCGCGAGGGCGGGGCGCGGGCACGCTGGCTTTGCAGGCCTTGGTCGAAGCCTGCGAGGCGCGCGGCTTCTGGAAGCTCCTCTCGCGCATCTTCGTCGACAACCTGGGCAGCCGGGGCCTGACGCGCGCGATGGGTTTTCGCGAGGTAGGACTCTACCAGCGCCACGCCCGGCTCGACGGAGTCTGGCGCGACGTCGTCATTGTTGAAAAGTTAATTGGAGAGGCCCTTAAGTAAAAGTCGATTGATTCCGGTAGTTTGAAATCGTCACTCACCGCAGACTTCCGCCGGGTCTGAAGTGTCGTGTATAGGGCACCGGTCTCGAAATTTGATTGGAGCCCAACACGATGGCCTTGAGCACTCGCGTCCTCTCTTGCGCGGCGGTCGTCGCCGCCCTCGCGATCTCCGCCTGCGGTACCGACAGCAACAACACGGCGCCCTTCGCGGTCACGAACAGTTCGCCCTCGGCAGGGCAGACCATCGCGGCCAACGCGCCACTCGTGGTGACGTTCAACCGGGCTCCCGCGAGCGCCACCGCCACCTTTTCGCCGGCCGCCGGCACCGTCACCACCACCATCAGCGGCGCGGCCGCGAGCTTCGCGGCCACCTTCGCGCCCAGCACCTCTTATACGGCGACGGTCACGGCCACCGATGCAGCCGGCAACGGCCTCGCGACGCCGTTCACGGTCCAGTTCAGCACGGCGGCTCCCGACACCACTCCGCCCGCGGCGGTGGTCACCTTGGCGCTGTCGGGGGCGCCGACGAACACCGGCTTGAGCCTCACCTGGACGGCGACCGGCGACGACGGCAACACCGGCACCGCTACCGCCTATGAGCTCCGCTACCTGACGGGCGCGGCCTGCCCCATCACCGTCGCCAACTTCGCCGGCGGCACGGGCGACCACGGCACGCTGGTGACGCCGGTTCCGGCCCCGCAGGCCGCCGGCGCTACCGAGACGGCTGCCGTCACGGGCCTCTCCGCCTCCACCGCTTACTGCTTCGCTGTCCGGGTCATCGAC
>DATBAA010000822.1:0-4428 GCA_036271755.1 Myxococcales bacterium
CGAACGACGTGGGCCTGCTCGCGGAGGAGTACGACCCGGCGGAACGACGCTTGCTGGGCAACTTTCCCCAGGCCTTCTCGCACGTCTCGCTGGTGAACAGCGCGCTCAATCTCGACGCCGGGCAAGGACCCGCTGCCCACCGCGGCCAGTCGTGACCGCCAGCGCGACCAGCGCGGCCAACGATGCCGCCAGGCGCAGCGCCGATCGCCGCCACAACCGCCTCGCCGCGATCGTCGATGCCTGAGGAGCTCCGTGCCGCTTGCGCAGCGCCGCCTGCAGAAGCTGCGCGAGATGGATGGGAGTGCGGCCGGCGGTCTCGATCTGCTCGCGGCAGGAGAAGCCGTCGCTGACGATCAGCGTGTCGCCGTCCACCTCCCGCACCTTCGGCAAGAGCCGGCGCTCGCCCACCTTCATCGACACTTCGTAATGGTCGGCTTCGAACCCGAAGGAGCCCGCCATGCCGCAACATCCGCTGTCGATGAGCTCCGCCCGCGGCAGCGCGGCCTTCAAGAAGGGCTGTTCGTCCTCGAACCGCAGCACCGCCTTGTGATGGCAGTGCCCGTGCACGACAGCCGCTTGCGGCGTCGGCGGGGGCTCGTAGCCGCGCTCCGCGAGAAAGGCGCCGAGAGTGCGTACTTGCGAGGCGAGCCGCTGGGCGTCGTGGTCGCTGGGATAGAGCCCGAGCAGCTCGTCTCGCAGCGCGGCGACGCACGACGGCTCGAGCCCGACGATCGGCGTGCCGCGGCGGATCTCGTCGCGCAGCTCGAAGAGGATCTGCCGCAGCTTCCGCTTCGCCAGGTCGAGCATTCCGTAGTCGTAGAGCGGCCGCCCGCAGCACAGCTTCTCGCGCTGGATCGAGACGCTGAACCCCGCGTCCTCCAGCACCTCGACCGCGGCCTGGGCGACCTCGGGATGGAAGAAGTTGTTGAACGTGTCGGCCCAGAGGATCACCCGCTCGCCGCCGGGCCGCGTTGCCGGCCGCGCGTGGAACCAGGCGCGGAACGTGTGTAGCGCGAATCCGGGAATGCGCCGCTCTTGCGCGATGCCGCCGAGGAGCTTGAAGAGCGGCAGCCGCGCGGCCGCGTTGGCGATCCGCGGAATGCGCGATCCGATTCGCGCCCACCAGTGGATGAGCCCCATCGCGTACGCGGCGCGCGGCCGGACCCTGCCCCGGTAGTAATGCGAGAGGAACTCCGCCTTGTAGGTGGCCATGTCGACGTTGACAGGGCATTCGTGCTTGCACCCCTTACAGGCGAGGCAGAGGTCGAGCGCGTCCTTCACGGCCTCGCTCTTCCAGCCGCCGCCGACCGGGTCGCCCTGCAACATCTCGAAGAGCAGGTGGGCGCGGCCGCGCGTCGAGTCCTTCTCCTCCAGGGTGACCTGGTAGCTCGGACACATGGTGCCGCTGTCCGTCTTGCGGCACTCGCCGATGCCCACGCAGCGCGCGGTGGCCTTGGCGAAAGAGCCGTTGTCCGACGACCAGCGGAAGTGCGAGCGCGGCGGCTCGGGCGGGTCGTATTCGAGGCCGACGCGCAGGTTCTGGCCGATGCGGTTCGGGCGCACGATCTTGCCGGGGTTCATCTTCCAGTCCGGGTCCCAGATTCGTTTGAACTCTTCGAAGGCGTGGACCAGCCGGTCGCCGTACATGATGGGCAAGAGCTCGGCCTTGGACTGGCCGTCGCCGTGCTCGCCGCTGAGCGAACCGCCGTGCGCGACGACGAGCTCGGCCGCCGACTGGACGAACTCGCGGTAGTGCGCGATCCCGCTCGCGGTGTGCAGGTCGAAGTCGATGCGGGTGTGGACACAACCCTGGCCGAAGTGCCCGTAGAGCGCGCCGTCGTAGTCGAACCGCTTGAGCAGCTCGCGCAGCTTGCGCAGATACGAGCCGAGCTGCTCGGGTGCGACCGAGCTGTCCTCCCACCCCTCCCAATTCTCGGTGCCGTCCTGGCGCCGCGCGGTCGCGCCCAGTCCAGCCTGGCGCGTCTTCCACAGGTGCTGCGCGTTTTCGTGGCTCAGCAGCTTCATCGACGGTCCGCCGCGGAGCTTCTCCATCAGCTCGCGAGCCTGCGCCTCCGCTTCCTCGCGCGTCTCGCCGCCGAACTCCGCCAGCAGCCAGCCGCGCCCCTCGGGCAGCAGGTCGAGGTTGCGCGGGTGGATGGCCTTCAGCGTGAGATCCTCGACCAGCTCGTCGTCCATCGCCTCGAGGCCGATCGGCTTCGCGGCCAGCACCTCGAGCACGTGATCGGCGGAGTGGTAGATGTCCTCGTAGCCGAGCACGAGCAGCGCGCGCTGCGGAGGGCTCGGCACCAGCCGCACCGTCGCTCCGAGGATCAACGCGCAGGTGCACTCGGTCCCGACCAGCGCCCGCGCCAGGTTGAAGCTCCGCTCGGGCAGAAGCTGCGGCAGGTCGTAGCCCGAGACGCGGCGTGGGATCATCGGAAAGCGGGCGCGGATCTCGCCGGCATACTCGTCGCGCAGCTTCAGCAGCTTGCGATAGATGTCTCCGCGCCGGCCCGGCTCGCGAATCGCGGCTTCGATCTCCTCGGGCGAATTGGGCCCCAGCGTGAGCCTGGTTCCGTCGTACAGCACCACGTCGAGCGACTCGACATTGTTGGAGGTCATGCCGCCCATCACCGAGTGCACGCCGCAGGAGTTGTTGCCGATCATCCCGCCCAGCGTGCAGTGGTTGTGCGTCGAAGGATCGGGCGCGAAGGTCAGGTGGTGCTGCTCCGCCCGCTCGCGCAGCCGGTCGAGCACCAGCCCAGGTTGCACCCGCGCCCGCCGCTCCTTCGCGTCGAGCCACAGCAGCCGGTTGAGGTACTTCGAGGTGTCGATGACCAGCGCGACGTTGCATGCCTGGCCGGCCAGCGAGGTCCCGCCGCCGCGCGCCACGATCGGCGCGCCGGCCTCCCGGGCGCACTCCAAAGCCGCCTCCAGGTCGGCGGTCGTCTTCGGGAGCACGACGCCGATGGGCACCATGCGGTAGTTCGAGGCGTCGGTCGCGTAGAGCGCGCGGCTCTGACCGTCGAAGCGCACCTCGCCTTCGAGCCGCGACCGCAGCAGCTGCTCCAGCTTTTGCGCGTCAACCTGCGACTCTTCCTTCGGCCGTGCGTGCAGCTCCACCAGCTTTTGCAGCGAAGGCATGGTCACCTCCTGAGCCTTTCGGCGTCTTTTGATTTGAAGATCAACCCGAACCCCGGCGCGTCGGACGGCGCCAGCGAGCCACGTTCGGGAACTGGCGCGCCGTCGAAGAAGAGGCGCTCGATGCGCTGGTGATCGACGAACCACTCCACGTGGCGCATCGCCGGCAGCGCGCAGCCGAGCGCCACGTGCAAGGCGGGCGCGCAGTGTGACGACATCGGCTTCTCGAAGGCACTGCAGAGCGCGTGCGCGTCGAGAAAGCCGGTGATCCCGCCGCAACGGGTGGCGTCGGCCTGCACCACGTCGAGCACGGGAATGAGCGCCAGGATGTCCGCCGGCAGGTAGGCATATTCCCCTCCCGCGATCTCCAGCTCGCAGCGGTCGCGCAGCAGCCGCAGACCGGCGAGGTCTGAACGCACCACCGGCTCCTCGAGCCACGACACGTTCGCGCTCTCGAACTGCCGCGCGAGCTTGAGCGCCTGCTTGACGGACCAGGCGCCGTTCGCGTCGACGAAGAGCGCGCAGCGGCCGATGGCCTTTCGCGCCAGCTGCACCCGCGCGACGTCGCGCGACGGCTCGCGTCCCACCTTCATCTTCACCGCGGAAAACCCGGCATCGGCCCAGGCGCCGAGCTGCGCCTCGAGCTGCGCGTCCGGATAGGAGGTCAACCCGCCGCTGCCGTACGCCGGGATGCGGTCGCGCACCCGGCCCAGCAGCTTGGAGATCGGCACGCCGAGCAGCTTCGCCTTCCAATCCCACACCGCCAGATCGAGGGCGGACAAGGCCATGGCCGAGGCGCCGCTCCAGCCGTGATTGCGAAGCGCGGCGCGCGCGGTCTCGAAGACCTTGCGCGGGTCGAACGGCGAAAGCCCCTCCACGGCGCCGGCGACGACATCGGAGAGCAGGCGCGCGGTCGCCGTGTCGGCATACGTGTACCCCAGCCCGTCGCCCGCCCGGCAGACCACGAGCGTGGTCGCGGACCACTGCGCGGTCCCGTCGGACTCCGGAGGATGCTCGACCGGGATCTCCCAGGCGGAGACCCCCAGGCGCCCGATCATTTTTCGCTCTTGCCGAGGAGGCTCGCGGCCGCGGCGCGTATGGTTTCGCCGAGCATGTGCTTGAGGTTGGGATCGCCTTTCGTCACCGCCTCGGCAAACGATCTGGCCTCCTTCAAGGTCACGTGGGGCGGCAGCATGGGAAATTCAGGATCGGTGACGGCCTCCACGAGCACCGGACGATCGGCCCGCAGCGCCACATCCCACGTCTTCGCCACGTCCTCCGGCCGAT
>DATBAA010000823.1:0-2015 GCA_036271755.1 Myxococcales bacterium
CTCGGTGGCCGCGGTGACGGCCATTCCCAGGCTCTCCAGCACCGTCACCGAAGTGGGCAGCGTCCAGGGCGGCGTGGGCCGCTACCAGGCCGACGGCGAGGACGACTACCTGATCGCGCCCGTTCCATTGCCCGACGGCGCCACCGTCACCGGCTTCAGCTACACGCTCTTCGATTCATCGGCCAACGCAGACAGCGAAGCGTTTCTTTACCGCTCCGACGACGAGCCGATGGCCTCGGTGAAGAGCGCCGGCTCCGAGCCCACCGTGCGGTCTCTCTCCACCGAACAGGTGCGCCTGCGCAAAGTCGAAGCCACCCGCTTCTCCTACTTCGTCTACTTCCAGGTCTCCACCTCCGCGCGCGCCAACCTGATGCCCATCTCCGCCTCCATCTCCTACACAACCAAATAACTGCTTCTTATAGATAGCTGGTAATGGCAGGCGGCTTTTTCCGGTCGTCGTGCTGGCCGTCGACGTACTTGATGGGCGCCGCGGCAAGCTCTTCGTCGGTAGCGTCGTCGAGGCAGGCCAGGTTGACCGCGTGGAAGGCAGGGCCCATCTGCTTGCTCTCCGGTCCCTCGGAGAATGCCCTGACGCCGCAGTTGCCGCAGAACCAGAAGTGGAGAAACGGCTGCGGCATCTTGGGCGTGGTGCGCTGGAAGTCCTTGAGCACCTCGCGGCCCTGCGTCAGGCGAAAGTCATTGCCGCTGGCGAATTGAAACCAGAAGCGCGCCTTCTTGCAGAAGCCGCAATTGCAGCGGAAGGAGCCGGCGGACAAGTCGAGATCGGCCTCGAAGCGGACGGCTCCGCAGGTGCAGCTGCCATGGTAGGTCTTCTTCATCTCGCGTCCTCCTGAAAGGTCTCTCCTGATGCGCGCTCAACTGATGCTGCTGGCGGCTGGACTTACCACGACCTCGCTCGCGGCAGACGCGCCCAGGCCGCAGCGGTTCGCGCCGCTGACCATGGAGCAGCTGAACGTCTACCAGAAGCCGCTCGGCGAGCAGGTGATGAAGGTGTCGAGCGTGGGCCTGGGCGGTCCCTACAATCCGCTCCTGCGCAGCCCCGTGCTGGGCCAGCGCATGTTCGACCTGCTCTACTATTTGCGTTGGAACACGACCGTTCCAACGCGGCTCAATGAGTTTGCCATCCTCATCATCGGGCGGCAGTGGCGCTCGCAGGTGGAGTGGGCCGCGCATGCGCCGCTGGCCATCAAAGCGGGGCTGGCGGAGAGCGTGGTCGCCGACCTGAAAGCGCGCAAGCGGCCGGCTGCCATGAAGTCCGACGAAGCCGTGGTCTACGACTACGTCACCGAGCTGACCACCAATCACCAGGCCTCGGACGCGACCTATGCGCGGCTCAAGGAGATCTTCAACGAGCAGCAGATCGTCGACTTGACCATGGTATCGGGAACCTATGTTTCGCTGGCCATGCTGCTCGCCGCCGCGGAAGAGTCCGTGCCGGCCGGCCGCGAACCTCCATTCAAGCCGGGCGAACCTTAGCCGGTCATTGCTCGAAGGTTGCCGCGGAGCGCGAAGGGCAGCCGCGCGTCTCGTCGAGGCGAGGCGCGTCTTGTGACAGCTTGCTCTTCAACGTCCAGCAGTCGCCCAAGGTGGAGCAGTAGCAGATCTCGGCGCCGATCCTGAACCGCTCCTTGTTGAAGCGCGCCGCCAGACTGCCTTCGGCGCCGCGGCCATGGAGCGGCTCGCCCGCTGAATCTCTCAGCGCAAAGATGTTCAAGCGCTCACCGGCGGAGACGATGCGGTTGCTCACCGTCTCTTGCGAGCCGTTGTAATTGCCCTGCCCGAGCATCTGCTGCAGCGCGGTTCTCCAGTTGGGCACCGGCTTGTCATCGACGGTGATGATCACGTGCCGGACGAGCGCCGGGCCGACTCCCTTGTTGGACAGCGAGACCATCAGCTCCGGCTCGTTGCTGGTGGAGAGCTCCAGCACCGGCCAGACCTGGGCGCGCACTTGCTGGCGCTGCACGTAGGCCGTATAGGCCGAGACCGCGATGGCC
>DATBAA010000824.1:0-6536 GCA_036271755.1 Myxococcales bacterium
TGCACCTTCTGCCGCAAGCATGGCGTGCGCACGGTGATGGACCCGAAGGGCAGGGCGTTCATCGAGGTGCACCGGCCGGCCGAGCTGGAGCGCTACCAGTTTGGCCTCGGTACCTCAGAGTTCTTCGTCTGCAAGAAGTGCGGCTGCTATGCCGGCGCGGTGCTCACGGAAGCTGCCGGCGCCTGGGCGGTCATCAACGTCAACCTGCTCGACGACCAGAGCATCCTGCCGCGGGAGGCGCAGGTTGGCTCCTACGGCAACGAGACCGCCGAGAGCCGGTCGGCCCGGCGCCGCCTGCAGTGGACGCCGGTGACGGTGAAGTCAGCGCAGGGCGCCTAGCAGGTAGGAGACCGCGACCTCGACGCGCAGCGGGCGCGGGCCGAGCGAGAAGGGCACGAAGCCCTGTTTGCGCAGCAGATCGAGCTCGAAGGGCACCCAGCCGCCCTCGGGGCCAATCGCTACCACCGCGCGGCCTTCGCGTTTCGGAACACCTTCGGGCGCGATCGGATGCGCCAGCAGCCGCGTGGCTGGAAAAACGTCTGAGAGCTCGTCTTCGACGAAGGGCCGGAACCGCTCTCGCACCAGTAGCTCGGGCGGTCTCGTGTCCCGGGCCTGCTCGAGGCCTTCGCAGAAGAGCTCGAACGCCTCGTCGATGACCTTCGAGGAGAAGTAGCTCTTCTCCACCCGCGCGGCGTTCACCAGCACCACCCGATCGACGCCCAGCGACGCCACCGCCGGCAGGACTTTCTTCAGCGCCTTGGGCCGCGGCATCGCCAGCAGCAGCTCGATCCCTGGCCGCGGCGGCGGCGGGTCGGAAAGCTCGACGCGCAGCAAGAGCTCTTCGTCCGATACTTTGAAGGTCGTACCCAGGCCGGTCAGGCCACCTAGCCTCCCGACGCGCAGGACGTCTCCTTCGGCGGCGCGCAGCACCTCCCGGGCATGCAGCAGCCGCCGGCCCACCAGGCGAACGGTGCCATCCGGTTGAAAATCCTCGTCTCTCAAGAGCAGCAAGTTCATTTGTTTCGACTTGTTACAAAACTAGGAGCCAGCATCCTGGCCCAGGGAGTACACTGTACCTGTGCGTCTTTTGCAGCATCACATCAGCGGCCCCGATCCGTGTCCGTACCTGCCCGGACGCAGCTCTGCCACCGAGACGTTGCTGATGACCGGCGTCGCGCCCGCCGAGCTGGAGCGGCTGCTCGAGCGCGGGTGGCGGCGCTTTGGCCCGGTCTACTTCCGGCCCGTGTGCATGGACTGCGATGAGTGCGTCTCCGTTCGCGTGCCGGTCAAGCTGTTCCAACCCTCGTCGAACCTCAAGCGCGTCGTGAAGCGCGCGGCGCACCTGCGCGTCGAGGTGGGGCAGCCCGTGGTCGACGAGCAGCGGCTGGCGCTCTACCGCCGCTGGCACGAGAACCGCGAAGAGGAGCGGGGCTGGAAGCCCGATCGCATCGGCGCCGAATCGTATTCGATGCAGTTCTGCTTCCCGCACCCGGCCGCGCGGGAGTTCACCTACTGGGAGGGCGAGCGGTTGGTGGGCGTGGGCATCGCCGACGAGACACCGGGCTCCATCTCGGCGGTCTACTGCTTCCACGATCCGGACCTGTCGGCGCTCTCCATCGGCACCTTCAACGTGCTGCGCACCATCGAGTATGCGCGCGAACGCGGACTGTCGCAGGTGTACCTGGGCTTCCGCGTCGAGGGCTGCGCCTCCTTGCGCTACAAGGGCCGGTTCCAGCCGCAAGAGCGGCTCTGCGGCCGCGTCGAGGAGCACCAGGAGCCTCGCTGGGAGCAGATCTTTTGACGACCTTCCGCCGCGAGCTGCGCGTCGAGGGGCGCGGTCCGGGTCTGCACGACGTGACGCAGGAAGTGCAGTCGCTGGTGCGCAAGTCGGGCGTGACCACGGGTCTGTGCAGCGTCTTCGTCCAACACACCAGCGCTTCGCTGTGCGTGCAGGAGAACGCCGATCCGGCCGTGCTGCGCGACTTGGAGAAGTTTCTCGCGCGGATTGCTCCCGAGGAGTTCCCCTACGAGCACGACGCGGAGGGTCCGGACGACATGCCGGCCCACATCCGCGCGGTGCTGACGAAAACGTCTGAGACCTTGCCGGTGACGGAGGGCAGGCTGGCGCTGGGAACCTGGCAAGCGCTCTACCTCTGGGAGCACCGGCGCGCGCGGCACACGCGGACGCTCGTCGTCACCGTCTTCGGCGACTGAATTTCTGGTGGGCGCCCGGCGGTCAGGCGCTATCCTTCCCGGCCTGATGAAGGTCAACTCTCGCATGCGGAGGTATCTGGCCGACTTGCGCAGCCGCGAGGTGGGCGCTGCTGTTCCGGCGTCTCCGGCCATTCATCTGGTGGAGGCGAACGGCCTCGTGCTCCTGCGCGGGTTCGTGCAGAAGCCCCACGGCACGCTGGCCGAGTTTCCCAACGAGACGGCGCTGGAGTGCACCGCCAACCGCTTGCGGATGGAGTCGATGGTGGAGCCGCGCCTGGCCCGCTCGGCCCCGCTGCTCCTGCTCACCGCCGGCCTGGTCACGGCCGGCGCCATGGCCCTGGCGCTGCGCAAGCTCAAGGGAAGCTTCAACATCATCGTCAGCTACGACGGCGAAGGCTGCGCGGTCCGGTTCCACAAGATTCGCGCTGCTCAGCATTGGCTGATGAACAACCTCGAAGACTACGAGGGCGAGGGCATTCTGGTCTTCGAAGCCGGCCCGGAGCAGCCAGCGCCAATGCTGCTCGGCTAGAGCGTCTAGGGCTGCCGCGAGGGGCCGAAGCGCTCGACCAGCAGCTTGCGCATCCGCGGCCCGACATCGCCTGGATCGGCCTGCACGACCGCCGGGCGCGCGAGCACCATCTCGGTGTACGCCGAGAGCTTCGGAAAACCTGCGAGGAGCGGCGTGTCCTGCCAGGGCTCGGCAGCCCGCCAGCGGCGCAGGAACGGCACGTAGGCGGCGTCGACCAGCGAAAATTGGGTGCCGAGCAGGAACGGACCGCCGGTCCGCGCGAGAAGGTCCTCGATCTTGCCGAGCAAGTCGCGCAGCGGGTCCAGCGTCTTGATCGCCTCCTCGCGCGGCGCGGTGGCGAGCGCGACCTGCGCCTTGTGCCCAGCCGGCATCAGCGCGTCGTTGGCAAAGACGATCCATGCGCGCGCTTCGGCCCGATCGAGCGGCGCCTCGGGCAGGAGCCGGGGCTTCGGCTGCAACTCCTCGATCAGCTCGTTGATGACCATCGACTCGAACACCGGCCGCTCGTCCACCAGCAGCACCGGCACCTTGCCCATGGGCGAGATACGCAAGAACCAGTCCGGCTTGGCGCGCAGGTCGATGAAGGTGACTTCGTGAGGCAGGCCCTTTTCCAAGAGCACGATGCGGCTGCGCTCGACGAAGGGGCAAAGATCGAAGGAGACGAGTCGAAGTTCCATCCGGCACGGATAACGCTGCCGCGATGCCGGCGCAAAACAGACCGGGGAGAAATGCCGCACGGGACCCAGGTACACCCTCGTCCTCGCGTCAAACGACGTGGACGCGAAGGTGTCCCCCGGGAGCCACGGATCGCAGCCTTCGGGCACTAGTGGCTCGCGAAGTACTCGGCGATGCGCGTTTCGGCGTCGCCGCCGAACAAGATGTGGCAGGCCTCGCGGAGGCCGGCGGCGTTTTGGATAGCTTCGCGGCGGACCACCAGGGCGATCTTCGACCGCCGCCGCAGGAAGTCTTCCAGCTTGACGATCATCTCCCGCCGCGCGGCCGTCTCGAGCTCGCAGCGCAGATACTCGCTGGTCTCGATGATCACCTCGGCGTTGCGCGGGTCGCGGCGGATGTCGTCGAGCATGGCCAGGGCTTCGCTGCCGTAGCGGCGCCAGAGGCGCGTCGAGAGCTTCTCCGACGAGGCCGCCGCGGTCATGGCGTCCAGGTTCATCAGCCGCGCCTGGTGGAAATACTCGTCGCGCACCTGCTCGGGGGGCTCGCCGAACCAGCCCAACTCGGGCCACTGCAGCTTGATGCCAAGCCGTTGAATCTCAGCGCAGATCTCCTCGCCGACGTTCAGGCAGTCGGTGAGCTTGCCGCCGAAGATGGTGATGTGCTTCTTCACCGCGTCCGTCTCGATCACGTGCTTCCGCGAGAGCTGGACCCAATCGCGCGTGCCTCCGCCCGAGCCCGAGACCACGAGCGGCCGGACGCCGCAGCGCTCCGCGACGATGTCCGCATCGCCGATGGGGTGAGCAAGTCTCAGACGTTTGTTGATGTTTTCCAAAACAAATTTGCGGTCTTCCGGAGTGACGTGCACCTCGGGCCGCGAGACCTGCGTGTCGGTGGTGCCAATGCAAGTCTTCGGACCCATCGGAATGACGAAGAACAAGCGCCCGTCATCGGCAAAGAAGGTCAGCACGCGCCGGTTGGGCGTCAGCCGATCGACCAGAATGTGAATGCCTTTCGACAGCACGTGGCGGTGCCCGGTGCTCACCGCGTCGCGCGCGTTGACCGCGTCGGCATACGGCCCGCAGGCGTTGATCACCAGCCGCGAGCGCACCGAGAATTCCTCTCCCGAGACGACGTCCCGCGCGCGCGTGATCCAGAAGTCGCCCTCGCGAACGGCGCCCAGCGACTCGACGTAATTCGCCGCCACGCAGCCCCGGTCCAGCGCCGAGCGGATGAACCCCCAGACGAAGCGCGCGTCGTTGTCGTGCAGGAAGGCGTCCGAATATTCGAAGCCGCCGTCCAGCGCCGACGTATCGATGATGGGCTCTTCGCTCTCGATCGTTTTCTTGCTCAAGAGCCGCGGTGGCCTCGTGAAGCAGTTGCCGATCAGCCAGTAGAGCCACGAGCCCAGAATCAGCTTCAGCCGCCCATGGCGAAACCCGCGCGCGTGCGACGTATAGAAGCGGATCTCCTGCACCGTCGAAGGAAAGGCGCGGATCAGCCGGTTGCGCGCGAGGCACAGCTTGCGCACCAGGCCAAACTCGAACGTCTCCAGGTACTTGATGCCGCCCCAAGCCAGGTTGGAGGTCTGCTGGGAGGTGACTCCCGCGAAGTCGCCGCGATCGATCAGCGCCACCCGCGCCCCGCGCGCCGCCAGCGCCGCCGCCGAGACCGCCCCGTTGATGCCCCCGCCCAGGACGAGCACGTCGAACTCTTGCCGGAGCTTCACCAGATTTGTCGCCCGCAGCGTCTGCACAGGAATGCGACATTACACGCGCGGCGGCTCTTTTTGCGGCAGAATGGGTCGATGATCGACGTCGAACAGGGCCGAAGGTGCGTCCAACTGATGGTCCTCGCCGCCTGGGCCGACGGGCACGTCGAGGGCACTGAGGCGCTCGCCATCCAGAAGCTGGTCCAGGGTCTGCCCGAGCTCTCCGGGGTGGGTCCCATCTCGGAGATTGCCCGCGAGACCCGCGTGCTGCTGCAGGATCTGGGCATGGAGGCCTGCCTGATGGGCGCCGCCTCGTCCGTCACCGACCGCACGCTGCAAGAGCTGACCTACCAATGCTGCGCGCGCGTGCTCAGCTCGGACAGCCTCTTCGCCAGCGAGGAGCAGGAGTTCCTCAAGAAGCTGCAAGAGCTCTTCAAGCTGAGCAACGACGACATGCGCCGGCTGCTGGTGCTGGCCGCTCCCGGCCTGCACGGCGGCCCGCCCATCCGGTGACCCATGACGACCTCCCTGCAGCTGCGTTCGCTGGTGAAGAAGTCCGGCGAGCTCGAGCTTTCGCTCCAAGAAGTTCCCGTGCCCGCGCCCAAGCCGGACGAAGTCGTGATCCGCGTCGAGGCCGCGCCGCTCAATCCGTCGGACCTGGGCGTCGTCTTCGCGGGCGTCGATCCGGCGGCGGCGCGCTTCGAAGGCTCGCACGATCAGCCCGTCATTCGCGGTCAGCTGTCGCCGGCCGCGTTGAAGGCCCTGGCTGCCCGGGTGGACGTCTCCATGCCGGCCGGCAACGAAGGCGCGGGAACGGTCATCGAGGCCGGAGCATCTCCCGAAGCGCAGGCGCTCCTGGGCAAGACGGTGGCGGCGTTGGGCGGCGGAATGTATTCGCAAGCCCGCTGCGTCCCGGTCTCGGCGTGCCTCCAGCTGCCCGAAGGAGCTTCCGCCGCCGACGGCGCGTCGTCGTTCGTCAATCCGCTGACCGCGCTGGGCATGGTCGAGACGATGCGCAACGAGGGCCACAAAGCGCTGGTCCACACCGCCGCCGCCTCCAACCTGGGTCAGATGCTCAACCGGCTTTGCCTGAAGGACGGCATTGGCCTGGTGAACATCGTTCGCAAGCCCGAGCAGGCCGACTTGCTCAAGAGCCAGGGCGCGCGGCACGTCTGCGACTCCAGCTCGCAAACCTTTGCCGATGATCTCGCGCAGGCACTGATCGCCACCGGCGCCACCATCGCCTTCGACGCGGTTGCGGGCGGCAAGCTGGCGAGCCAGATCCTCTCGGCCATGGAGGCCGCGCTCAGCCGCAACGCGACCGCGTACAGCCGCTACGGCTCGAGCACGCACAAGCAGGTCTATCTTTATGGCGGCCTCGACCGCGCGCCCACCGAGCTGAACCGCACC
>DATBAA010000825.1:0-5031 GCA_036271755.1 Myxococcales bacterium
CGCCTTGCGCGCCTGCGCGGCGTTGCCGGCTTCTATGGCGGCGACGACGGCTTCGTGATCTTCGATGGTCTCGGCCCAGAGCGCCGGCGTGGAAAAATGGTGCTCCATCTGCCGCCAGAGCGCGCCGCGGCCCTGGTCCCAGAGCAGCTGCACCAGCTCGCCCAGCGGTCCGTTGCGGGTGGCGGCGGCGATGGCGACGTGCAGGCGGCGGTCGGCCTCTTCGCTCTCTTTCGGAGT
This sequence comes from Myxococcales bacterium, assembly GCA_036271755.1. GTDB lineage: Bacteria > Myxococcota > Myxococcia > Myxococcales > 40CM-4-68-19 > 40CM-4-68-19. The sequence goes on from DATBAA010000825.1 coordinate 238, forward strand.
CTGGCTGCGGCGCAGATCCTCGATGGCGTCGCGCATGTCGCGGCACTCTGCCGCCGACGACTCTTCCGCCGCGATGGCCGCGGTCTCGCCCTCGACCACCCAGCGCGCGCGGATGAGCTCGAACGGCCCTTCGCCCTGGTGCAGCACCGTCGCCGGCAGCGCGCGCGGGTGGCTGACGAAGACGCCCGAGCCCACGCGCACCTCGACCTTCTCTTCCACCTCGAGAGCGATCAACGCCTCGCGCACCGACGGCCGCGAGACGCCCAGCTGCCGCGCCAATTCGCGCTCGCCCGGCAAACGCTGGCCCGGCACGAACTCTCCGGCGGCGATCAAGTCGGTGAGCATGCGCGCGATCTTGCGGTAGAGCCGATCGCTGTCGACGGCGTGAATCGGCATGGCTTCAGGCCCTGGCCTTGGCGACTTCGGCGAGGTAGCGGCGGGCGCGCTCGGTGATGGCTTGCGGTTCGCCCGCGCGCAGCTTCTTCACGTCGACCAGGTCCGCGCCCGCGCCCACGGCCGACGCGCCCGCTTTGATGAACTCGCCGGCGCTCTCCAGCGAGACGCCGCCGGTGGGAATCAGCTCGATCTGCGGCAGCGGCGCTTTCAAGGCTTTCAAATAGCTGGCGCCGCCGACCGCGCCGCACGGGAACACCTTCACCATGTCCGCGCCGGCCTTCCAGGCCTTGACCACTTCGGTGGGCGTGAGCGCGCCGGACATGATCGGCACGCCGTAGGTGCGGCAGCAGGTGATGGTGGCTTCGTCGGTGGCCGGGCTGACGATGAACTGCGCGCCGGCCAGCATGCAGGCGCGCGCGGTCTCGGGGTCGAGGACGGTGCCCGCGCCGAGGACGAAGTCGTGCTTCTTCTTGGAGAGCTCGCGGATGATCTCCACCGCGCCCGGCACCGTCATGGTCAGCTCGATGACGTCGATGCCGCCCAGGCGCAGCGCTTCGATCAACGCCAGCGCTTCGTCGCCTGATTGCGCGCGCACCACCGGCACCACGCCCAACTCACGAATGCGGCTCAAGACGGCGTTGCGGTCCATGGTTTAGCGCTCCACCCGGGCAGTCGTGCCCTTCATTGCTTTTTCCACTTCGGACAGCGTCGCCATGCTGGTGTCTCCCGGCGTGGTCATGGCCAGCGCGCCGTGCGCCGCGCCGCACTCGACGGCCCACTGCGCGCCCTTGCCGCTCAAGAAGCCGTAGATGAGGCCAGAGGCGAACGAGTCTCCGCCGCCGACGCGATCGAGGATTTCGAGCCCCGGACGATCTGGCGCGCGGTGCAGCTTGCCGTCGAACCAGCAGAGCGCCGTCCAGTCGTTGCGGGTGGCGGTGTGCGCGTGCCGCAAGGTGGTGGCGACGGCCGACCAGTTGGGGAAGAGCTCGCGGGCGTGCGCGATCATGCGCTGGTAGGAGTCGACCTCGAGCTTTCCATAAGCTTCTCCCGAGTCGACCTCGAAGCCCAGGCTGGCGGTGAAGTCCTCTTCGTTGCCGATCATGACGTCGACGTAGGAGGCGAGGGCGCGGTTCACCTCGCGGGCGCGGTCGCGTCCGCCGATGCCTTTCCAAAGTGAGTCGCGGTAATTCAGATCATAAGAGACGATCACGCCGTGCTTGCGGGCCGCGCGCATGGCCTCCTGGGCCACTTCGGCGGTGGTGGCCGAGAGGCCTGCGAAGATGCCGCCGGTGTGGAACCAGCGCGCGCCGTCCTTGGCGAAGATCTGCTCCCAGTCGATCTGCCCCGGCTTGAGCTGGCTGGCTGCGCTGTTGGCGCGGTCGGAGCAGCCCAGGGCAGCGCGGATGCCGAAGCCGCGCTCGGTGAAGTTGAGGCCGTTGCGAACGCTGCGGCCGATGCCGTCGTAGGCCACCCAGCGCAGGTGGTTCTGATCGACGCCGCCCTGGTAGATGCAGTCCTGGATGAGCCGGCCAATGGGGTTGTCGGCCAGCGCCGTCACCACCGCGGTGTCAAGGCCGAAGCAGCGCTTGAGGCCGCGGGCCACGTTGTATTCGCCGCCGCCCTCCCAGACGCGAAAGGTGCGGGTGGTGGCGACGCGCTCGTCGCCGGGGTCGAGCCGCAACATGACTTCACCCAACGAAACGAGATCGAAACGGTTTCCCGCTTTGGGCTTGATGGCGAGAGGCATTACTGGTTCACCGCGCTGGCGAGGAAGCCGCCGTCCACGCAGAGGACCTCGCCGTTGACGAAGCTCGCCGCCTCGGAAGAGAGGAAGATAGCGGCGCCCACCAGCTCTTCCAGCTTGCCGAAGCGCTTCATGGGCGTGCGCAGCAGGAACTCCTTGCCGCGCTCGGTCCCGTCGAGGAGCTTTTCGTTCAACGCGGTGCGAAAGACGCCGGGCGCGATGGCGTTGACGTTGACGCCGCGCGGCCCCCATTCGACCGCGAGCGACTGCGTCAAAGACACGACCGCCGCTTTGCTGGCAGAGTAGGCCGCGGTCTGGAAGAGCGCCGCAAATGAAGAGAGAGAAGCAATATTGACGATACGCCCGCGCCCTTGCTCGAGCATCTGGCGCCCGAAGATCTGGCAGGCCCGGAAGGTGCCGGTGAGGTTGGTCTCCAGCACCGCCTGGAAGTCCTGGTCGCTGACGTCCACCGTGGGCGCCTTCTGGGTGCGGCCGGCGCAGTTGATGAGGATGTCCACCCGGCCAAAAGTCTCGACCACGCCCGAGCGCAGCCGCTCCAGCGAGGCGCGGTCGAGCACGTCGGAGGGCAGGCGCAACGTCTTGCGGCCGCGCTTCTCGATCTCCGCGGCGGCGGCGTCGATCTCGGCAACGCGGCGCGAGGAGGGGACGACGTGAGCGCCGGCGTCCGCGAGGCCCAGGGCCAGCGTCTTGCCGATGCCCGAGGTGCCGCCGATGACGACCGCCACCTGGCCGTCGAGGTTCAACCCGCTGAATGCCATCGCAAAGGCTCCGTGGAAGAGGCCCGAACGCTAGCGGACCGATGGTCCGGTTGTCAAGTGGTCAGACCGGTACGCACTGAATTGGCCTGACCACTTGACACCTTGACCTATGTTGCCGCAGAGTCCGCGCGCTCGTCTCCTTATCGAGGGTCCCCATGTCCACCTGGTTCAAAAAGCTGCTCCCAGCGGTTGCCGTACTCGCTCTAGCGGCCTGCGGCGGCGGCAACAGCGTCACCACCGCGCCGCGCCTCGACGCGCTGACCGTCAGCGCCGGCACGTTGAACCCGGCCTTCGACCCGGCGGTCACCGCCTACAGCGCGACCGTTCCCTTCGGGACCCTGAGCGTGACGGTGACGGCGACGAGCAGCACGGCCATGACCGTTTCGCAGGACGCCGCGGCGGCCGCTCCGCTGGCCAGCGGCGCTCCTTCTCCGGCGATGACGGTTCCGGCGCTGGGCACGCAGTCGATGATCACCATCTCCGTCGGCACCGCGAGCAAGTACACAATCCAGCTGGTCGAGGCCAACGACGCGACGGCGACCTTGGCCAGCCTGGCGCCCAGCGTGGGCACGCTCAGCCCCGCCTTCGACGCCAACACCGCCAGCTATTCGATGACGGTGCCCAACGGCACCACCTCGCTGAAGCTCACGCCCACCGCGACCGACAGCACCGTCAAGACCATCAGCATCGCGCAGGACGGAGGCACCGCGTCGACCGCCACCAGCGGCAAGGCCAGCGCGGCGCTGAAGATTCCCGCTCTGGGCGCGACCTCGACCATCGTCATCACCGTGACCGCGCAGAACGGCATCACCACGCAGGCGTACGGCATCACGCTCTCGCAGGCGGGCAACGGCGACGCCAGCCTGGCCTCGCTCAGGGCGAGCACCGGCACCTTCACGCCCACGTTCGCCAGCGGCACGACGACGTACACGCTGACCGTTCCCACCGGCAGCAGCACGGTCACGCTGACGCCCACCGCCAACAACACGACGGTGAGATCCATCGTCCTCAGCCAGAGCGGCGGAGCGGCGCAGACCATCGCCAACGGCGCGGCTTCGACGGCCATCGCGGTGCCGGCGGTGGGCACCACCGTGAACCTCTCGCTGGCCGTGACCGCGCAGGACGGCAGCAGCGTCGTCACCTACTCCATTGCTTTGAAGCAGCAGCCTTCGGTGGATGCGGCGCTCTCAGCGTTGACCGTCAGCACGGGCGCGCTCTCGCCGGTCTTTGCCGCGGGCACGTTTGCTTACTCCGTCTCGGTACCGTTCGGCACCTCGAGCATCACCGTCACGCCGACCGCGCACGACGCGACGCACGCGTCGATCACGGTCGCGCAGAACGGCGGCGCGGCTGCCGCCGTCAACAGCGGAGCAGCCTCGGCGGCGTTGCCTGTTCCTGCTCCGGGAACGACGACGGCGATCGCCATCGCGGTCACCGCGCAGGATGGTACCACCACCTCGACCTATACCGTCAGCGTCACGCAGCAGAGCGGCGCGGACGCCACGCTGGCCTCGTTGGCCTTGAGCGCGGGAACGCTGTCGCCGGTCTTTGCCGGCGCGACGCACGCGTATACGGCGGTTGTTCCGCACGGCACCGCCAGCTTGACCGTGACGCCCACCGCGACCAACGCGCTGGCGCACTCCATCACCGTCTCGCAAGACGGCGGCGCGGCGGCGGCGGTCCTGAGCGGCCACGCCTCGGCCGCGCTGACCGTACCGGCGGTGGGCGCCACTTCGAACATTGTGGTCACCGTCGTCTCGCAGGATCAGGCAAGCACCATCACCTACTCGGTGGCCGTCTCGCAGGCTGCCTCGGTCGACTCGACGCTCTCGTCGCTGGTGCTGAGCGACGGCACGCTGCGGCCCGCCTTCAGCG
>DATBAA010000826.1:0-1572 GCA_036271755.1 Myxococcales bacterium
CGCCACGGGCGGCAACTTCCTCATCGACGGCAAGCAGGTCCTGGACCTGACCGCCAGCGAGCGCGCGCACGTCCGCAACCGGCACATCGGCTTTATCTTCCAATCCTTCAACTTGATCGGCGATCTCACTGTCTTTGAAAACGTCGAATTGCCGCTGACCTATCGCGGAATGCCTCCGGCCGAGAGGAAGAAGCGCGCCGAAGACGCGCTCGCGCGAGTAGGGATGAGTCACCGCGCGAAACATATGCCCGGCCAGCTCTCGGGCGGCCAGCAGCAGCGCGTCGCGGTGGCCCGCGCGGTCGCCGGAGACCCGTTGATCCTCCTCGCCGACGAGCCCACCGGCAACCTCGATTCGAAGAACGGCCAGGCGGTGATGAAGCTGCTCTCCGACCTGCACCAGGCCGGCTCGACGCTCATCATGGTGACGCACGATCCCGCCTATGCGCGGCTGGCCACGCGCACCGTCTCGCTCTTCGACGGCCGCATCGTCGAGGAGACCGGCAGCTCGGCGGCCTGAGCCATGGAAGCGCTCCTCCGCGATCTGCGCTACGCCGTCCGCGGACTGCGGCGCACGCCGTTGTTCACGGTCTCGGCGGTGCTGGCGCTGGCCCTGGGCATCGGGGCCACCACCGCCATCTTCAGCGTCGTCCACGCGTCGTTGTTGCGCTCGCTGGGCTGGTCGGACGAAGCCCGCCTCGTCGCCGTGCGAGCGAACTTCCCCGGGCATGGGCTCTACGACATGGGCCCGTCGCTGCCCGAGTACACCGACGTGCTGGCCATGCCCTTCGTCGAGAAGGCCGGGGCCTACATCAGCGGCACGGCGGCGCTGCAAGGCTCGACGAGCTCGGAGCGCATCCAGGTCGCCAACGCCTCCAGCACCTTCTTCGAGACGCTGGGTGCGCAGCCGCTGTTCGGGCGCATCTTCACCGCCAGTGAAGACCTGCAGGGCAACGACGGCGTCGCGCTGATCAGCGAGCCGGCCTGGCGCAGGGGCTTCGCGGCGGATCCGGCGGCGGTGGGCCGCAGCGTCACCATCGACGGCTTGCCCCGGACCATCGTCGGCATCCTGCCCGGCTCGTTCCGGTACGGCGCCGCCGAGGACTTCTACGTGCCCTTCGGGTTCACGCCCGAACAGCTGAACGTGCGGCGCTCCAACCACGGCTTCGACGTGATCGCGAAGCTGCGGCCGGGCGTCAGCCTCGAGCAGGCGCGCGTGCAGATCGCCACGCTGAGCGATCGGCTCCGCGCCGCCCATCCCGATTCGTATAGCCAGGAGGCCGGCTGGCGCTTCAGCCTGACGCCGCTGCGCCAGGAGCTCTTGGGCAAGACGCGCGAGCCGCTGCTGCTGCTCTTCGGCGCCGTCGTGCTGGTGCTCTTGATCGCCTGCGGCAACGTCGCCAATCTCTTGCTCGCGCGGTCGGCCGCGCGCGGGCGCGAGCTGGCGGTGCGCGCCGCGCTGGGAGCGGGCCGGGGCCGCATCATCCGCCAGCTCCTGACCGAGAGCGCCCTGCTGGCCGTCGTTGGCGCCGCGCTGGGAGTCGCCGCCGCGCGCTGGGGCCTCGACGCGCTGCT
>DATBAA010000827.1:0-4783 GCA_036271755.1 Myxococcales bacterium
ATCGGCGAAGGCCGCGTCGACGCGCTGGTGGCCGGCGGCGAGCTGTACGAGGTGACGGTGGAGATCGAAGCGCTCTCACGCCGCCGGTGGGACGGCCTCGTCGCGAAGTGCAAGGGCCAGATCGATTCGGTCGTGTCGCTCTTGCACGGCGAGTTGCCAGAGCCGCTCCTCGCCGCCGTGGTCGATCTCCGCTCGGGTCTCTTTCCCGCACCCAATCAGATGAGCTTCAACTGCTCCTGTCCGGACCACGCCTTCCTCTGCAAGCACGTCGCCGCGGTCCTGTACGGCGTCGGCGCCCGCTTCGACCAGAAGCCGGAGACGTTCTTCACCTTGCGCAGCGTCAAGCTGGAGCAGCTGGTGGCCAGGAGCGCGGCCGGCGTGGCGGCGCGCAGGCCGGCGCAACGGAAGGCGGCCGCGACGCTCGAGAAACTCTTCGGCATCGAGCTCGATCGTTCGCCGCGGAGGCCGCGCAAGCCCGTGAAGTGATGCACCCGGCCCGGATCACTGCAGACGGCCGACGCATGGGCGCTGGGTTGCGTTCGCTGCCGTCAGCCAGGAGTGCTACGAGGGCGGAGCCCTTGTAGAGCGGAGCCGCGCAGCGGCGGAGCCCCAAAAAACGGTGCGCGAGTGGCATCTGCACTTAGGAGAGCCAGAGGATCAGCCGGCCTGCCGTCGCTTCGTAGCTCACGGAGGTTCGCGGTCATCCGGCGGGAGCTGTCGGCCGCGCGCGGCCTGCACGGCCTGCGGGTGGTGGAGTTCTCGGTCTCGATCGTCATTCGCCCTTCACTGCGCCCGGCAGGGCGCTCGTAGAGGGCGAGCCGCCGGACGAGCTCCGTATCAGCTGCTGCAATTGCCATGCGCCGGACTGGTGGACGCTCGATCCGGATGGAACGCTGAGCTGGTGCGACAATCCTTGGGCTCGCTGGCGAACCACCGCCCGCGCTGGTCGCCGGACTGCCGGTCCGTTGGTTTGACCCAATACCCGCCGAGGCGGTTTCACCCGCGCTTCACCAGCACTCGGTCGAAGACCGCGTCGACGTGGCGGAGCTCGTGCTGCAGGTCGAACGCCTCATCCAACTCCGTCGGCAATAGCAGCTGCTGCACCTCGGGGTCCGCGCCCAAGAGCTCGCGGAAGTTCTTGCCCTCGTCCCAAACCTTCATCGCGTTGCGCTGCACGACGACGTACGCCTGCTGCCGCTCCATGCCCTTGTCGATCAGCTGCAGCAGCACGGGCTGCGAGAAGACGAGCCCCTTCATCGAATTCAAATTCTCCATCATCCGCTCGGGGAAGACGCGCAAACCTTCCATCAGGCCGGCAAATCGATGGAGCATGAAGTCCAAAGTCACCGTGCCGTCGGGGCCGATGACTCTCTCGACGCTGGAGTGGCTGATGTCCCGCTCGTGCCAGAGCGCCACGTCCTCCATGGCCGAGACCGAATAGCCGCGCAGCAGCCGCGCGAGGCCGCTCAAATTCTCGGACAAGATCGGATTGCGCTTGTGCGGCATGGCCGAGCTGCCTTTCTGGCCTTTGCCGAACGCCTCCTCCACCTCGCGCACCTCGGTCCGCTGCAGGTGCCGGATCTCGGTGGCGAACTTCTCCAAGGACGAGCCGACCAGCGCCAAGGCCGTGAAGTATTCGGCGTGCCGATCGCGCTGGACAATCTGGGTGGAGGCCGGCGCCGCCGAGAGCCGCAAGAGCGACATGGTGCGCTCTTCGATGGCCGGCTCCAGATGCGCGAAGGTGCCCACCGCGCCGCTCAGCTTGCCGACGCTGATGACGTCTCGCGCGCGGGTCATGCGCGAGCGCGCGCGCCAGAGCTCGTCCACCCAGACGATGAGCTTCCAGCCGAACGTGGTCGGCTCGGCATGGATGCCGTGCGAGCGGCCGATGCAAGGCGTGTTCTTGAACTCCTTGGCGCGGGCAATGACGGCGTCGCGGGCCTTGTCGATGCCGGCGATGATCAGGTCGGCCGCGTCGCGGAGCAGGATGGCGAGCGAAGAGTCGAGCACGTCGGACGAGGTCATGCCGAAATGCAGGTGCCGCGCGGACGGCCCGATGCGCTGCTCCATGAAGGTCAAAAAGGCGATGACGTCGTGGCGCGTGACCTTTTCGATCTCGTCGATGCGCGCGGCGTCTTCCGCGGTGAAGGTGCCGGCCTTGGCGGCGCACTCTTCGATGGCGGCAACCGGAACGAGGCCGGCTTCAGCCATGGCGCGGCCGGCGGCCAATTCGACGGCGAGCCAGGTCTGATACCGGCGTTCGGGGGTCCACAGCGCCACCATCTCGGGACGGCTGTAACGGGGGATCATGCGCGCTTCCTACCACAGCCGCGCTAGCCGAAAAGGGCCAGCTGCCGCGCTTTGCGCACGCCCCGGAGCTCCAGCGGCTCGCCCACCTGCGCCTGCGAGCCCACGCAGAGCCGCGCGTTGCTGCCGTGGCGGCGCAGCACGGGCTCGGCGGCCTTCATGGCGTGCGACTCGGTGTTGTTGTGCTCGGACAAGTGCGCGAGCGTGATCTGCTGCAGGCCGCCGTGCATCACCTGCGACAAGAGCTGCGCTCCCTGCTGGTTCGACAGGTGCCCGCTGTCGCTGCGGATGCGCTGCTTGAGCGAGAACGGATAGGGCCCGTTCAGCAAGAGCCCTGGGTCGTGATTCATCTCCAGGATCAGCGCATCGAGACCCTGCAGCGCGCGGGCCAGCATCGCGGGCGCGCAGCCCAGGTCGGTGACCAGCGCTGCCTTGGCCGCGCCGTCGTCGACGACGAAGGCCACGGGCTCCCAGGCGTCGTGGATGACCGCGATGGGCGTAATCGTCAGCTCGCCGAGCCGCACCGGCACTCCGGCCTGCAGCTCGCGCTGAAACTCCTGGTCAGGCTTGTCGCGCAGGCCGCGGAAGGTTCCGCGCGTGGCGTGGACCTTCACGCCCAGCTTGCGCGAGAGCACGCCGGCGCCGGCGCAGTGGTCCGCGTGCTCGTGGGTCAAGAAGATGTCCGTCAAGTCTCGCGCGTCGACGCCGATGTCCCGGCAGCGCCTCGTCGTCTCTTTCAGAGGTAAACCAGCGTCCAAGAGGACGCGCGTCGAGCCCGCCTCGACATAGAGGCAGTTGCCGCCGCTCCCGCTCGAAAGCACGCACAAGCGCACTGAACGCATGTACGCTACCTCTTGATAGCTTGCAAGAGGAGCGTCTGCGCTGCTACACAGCGGCGCGTTTCGTCAAAGGAGTAGGAAATGGCCCGCGTCAAGAAGAGCATCAAGAGCCGCAGCAAGGAAAAGAAGAAGGCGCTCAAGCGCAAGCGGACCCGCCGCAACAAGGCCGGCCGCCGCGGCGTCGGTTCGAAGCACTAACGAACAGTCATCAAGAGGCCGTTCTTCGGCCTCAGCGTAATGCTCGGGTCTAATTCGATGGGTGCGCCGGGCGCGAGCTCGAGCCGCACCCTCCGCGCTAGCGTTGCCAACACCAGCTCGGCTTCCATCATCGCGAAGGCGCTGCCGATGCATTGGCGCGGCCCGCCGCCGAAGGGATAGTAAGCGCCCTTGGCCGGCTCGCGCTCGAAGCGGCGCGGGTCGAAGCCTTCGGGGTTGTCCCAGTAACGCGGATGGCGGTGGGTCACGTAGGGGCTGACGAAGGCGATGGAGCCGGCCGGCACGTCGTAGCCGTCGATCACGTCGCCGGCGATGACCGAGCGGGTGATGACCCACGCCGGCGGATAGAGCCGCAGGCCCTCCTGCACCACCATCTTGTTGAAGCGCAGCTTGGGCAGGTCTTCCATGGCCGGGCTTCGCCCTTGAAGGGTTTTCTCCAGCTCTTCTTTGTGCTCTCGCTGCACGGACGGCGCCTGCGCGAGGCAGAGCAGGGTGAAGGTCAGCGCCATGGCCGTCGTCTCGTGGCCGGCGAGGAAAATGGTCATCGCCTCGTCGCGAAGCTGCTCGTCGTTCATCGACTCGCCGGTCTCCGCGTCCTTGGCCTCCATCAGCATGGAGAGCAGGTCGCCGCGATCTCCGGGGTTCTTCCGCCGCTCGTGGATGATGCGCAGCACGACGCTGTCGAGCACCTTCAGCGATTTGCGGAAGAGCCGGTTCTGCGCGGTGGGAAAGACGGGCGGCAGGTCGATGATCTGGCTCGTCCGCACGTTGGCGATGTGCAAGAGCGCGCTCAAAGCGATGCCCACCTCGTCGGCCGCGTCGCTCGGATCGTGACCCAGCAGCGTCTCGCCGACGATGCGCAAAGTGAGGCGGCTCATCTCGGCCGAGATGTCGAGCGTCTGGTTCCGCCGCGCTTCGAGGCGCTCTGCAGTGGCCTCGGCAGCGCGCACCATCGACTGCGCGAAGCCGACAATCTTCTGTCTGTGAAAGCCCGGCTGTGCGATGCGCCGCTGCCGCTTCCAGAAGTCTCCCTCGGACGTCAGCAGCCCGTTGCCGAGCACGTAGCGCAGGTTCTTGAACCCGCGCGTCTGCTTCCCATAATTCTTGTTGTTCTCCGCGAGCACTTGCTGCGCGCCTTCGGGCGACGAGACCAGATGCGCGACCATCGGGCCAAAGGTGAAGCGCACCAGATCGCCGTACTCGCGGAAGTTCTTCATCAACATCCGCAGCGGATCCTTGCGGACCGCCGGCAAGCTCCCGAGCAAGACGCCGCCGCGAGGCCCCGGCGCCCTGCGCCCAGCCGTCCCAAACTTCAAGTCCGCCAGACTCAGCATCCTCAGGTTGTATCCTTCATTTCGAGGACGCTGCCAGCGCGCTCACGACGGTTTCGGCGAGAATGAAGAGGCGATTCGGTTGCGCGG
>DATBAA010000828.1:0-4598 GCA_036271755.1 Myxococcales bacterium
GAGCCGTGCTCGCCCATGAGCTGTGTCACCTGTTGAATGACGGTGGCGAGAGAAACCTGACGGTCGTGTCGTTCGAGACCGATGGTTCCACGATCGAGCAGCGTGCAAATGGATTTGCTCCGAGCTTCATCGCACCCGCTGGCTGGGTGTCCTTACGGAGCAAGGACCCGATTGCGATGGCGCAGGACCTGGCCTCCGAGTGGGGTTTGAGTTTCGAAGGTGCCGCCTGGCACCTCAAGAATTTGAAACGAATTTCCGCGGAAACGGCCGAGGAGTTGGGCGATCTCAAACGAAAGCCGAAGCTGGAGAGCACGTTCGAACGGCCTCTTCCTCGTACCCCCCCCGATCAGTTTGAAATCGAAGCGGAGGCTTCAGATCTCGCTCTTGGTCTGCTCTCGGAAACCGCAATCATCGCCGCAGCTGAAGGCGTGATTTCACGTGGCCGTGCCGCTGAGATCCTCACGCTCCGATGACGATCAAGTGGATCCTCGACGAGCGTCCCTTGGAGGATCTGGGCATCCATTTCGATCCGGCATGGGCATGGCCAGCGTCGTCATTGCACGTCGTCGGCGAAGTGGCGGCGCGCGCACGGCGTTCTCCGCGCCGGACCCGTCTGTTGAACATGTCAGACTCCGGGCGATCGTCGATCGAAGTCCATGACATCAAGGCTCCGTCGGCAGCCGCCGAGTTTCTCTACGGACATCTTCGTAAGGACTCCTCGGATGTGAATGAAGATGTTGGAGAGCACGCCTCGATTGCCTTCTGCGCGATCGTGGAGCCCGACGGAGTTTTCATCGCGGACGACAAACAGGCCTCGTTTCTTGCGCTCGCAGAGCTGGGACCGGGCCGGGTCGCGACTGCCTTCGATCTGTGGGCACACCTCCGAGACCAGGGCTTGATCGGTCCCGCACAGTTCAAGGCGCTCTGCGAACGCACAAGAAAGAGCGCTGCGCTGGCCGCAATTCCGAGGCGATTCGTCTAGAGCCGCGACTACGCGACGCGGTTGCGGCCGGCGCGCTTGGCTTCGTAGAGCTTCGCGTCCGCGCGGCGGATGGCCTCTTCCCAGCTCTCTCCCTGCGCCAGCTCGGCGGCGCCAGACGAGATGGTCACGCCGCGCAGGACGCGCGGGTCGATCTGCTCCACCGACGCCCGCACCCGCTCGGCGAAGCTGCGCGCGCCGTCGAGGCCGGTGTTGGGCAGCACCGCGAAGAGCTCGTCGCCGCCCCAGCGCGCGGCCACGTCCACCCCGCGCGCGGCTTGCCCGACGGTGGTGGCGATGGCGCGCAGCACCTCGTCGCCGGCGTCGTGGCCATAGCGGTCGTTGACCTGCTTGAAGTGGTCCAGGTCGAAGAGCACCATCGAGACGCGCGCGCCGAAGCGCTGCGCCCGCGACGCCTCGCGCTCCAACACTTCTTCGGCGCCGCGGCGGTTCATCAGGCCGGTGACCAGATCGGTGCAGGCCAGCTGCTCGCGCTCGCGCCGCAGGTCGAAGTCGCTGGTGACGTCGGTGACGAGCGTCAGCTGGCCCACGCCGCCGTCCACGTCCACCGGCTTGGAAACCCAGCGGATGATGCGCCGCTTGGGCTTCGTCATCTCGAACTCGCCGCGCACCGCGTAGGGTCCTTCGTCGAGCACGCGCAGCTTGTTCAAGAACTCTTCCGGGTCCTTCATCTGCAGCGCGGTCTCCTGCAGAACGTCCTCGCGCGGGCGGCCCACCAGCGAGTCGGTGGTGCGGGCCAGCATCTCCGCCACGGCCTGGTTGGCGAAGACCACGTTGCGCTTCGGGTCCAGCAGCACCACGCCGTTGTCGATGTTGTCGAGCACGGCCGACAGGTACGACAGCGCGGTGAAGAGCTGCGGCTGCTGCGCGATGGCCCGCTGCTGCTCGAGCGTGAGCAGGCTGCGCTCGTGCTGCTGCCGCTTGCGGGTCGCGCGCAGCTCGAGCTCGCCCGCGACGTGCCGGGCCATCAGCGTCAGCTGGTCCACGTCCTCGGCGGTGATGGCCATGGGCTTCTCGTCGATGATGCAGAGCGAGCCCAGCACGTCTCCCGACGGAGTCTCCAGCGGCACGCCCGCGTAGCTGCGCAGCGCGCCCTCGAGCACGAACTTGTTGGTCTTGAACGCCGGATGCGTCAGCACGTCGGGGACGATCAGCGGCGCGCGGCCCTGCACCACGTGCGTGCAGAAGGACCAGTCGCGCGGCGAGCCCCGGTCCTCCAGCAGCTGTCCGCCCAGGCCGACGTGCGCCTTGAACCACTGCTTGTTCTCCAGCACCAGCGAGATGAGCGCGACCGGCACCGAGAAGCGCTTGGCGACGTTGGCGACGATCTGGCGCAGATCGTCGTCCTGGGCCGAGCCTTCGTCGACGATGCCCATCTGGTCGAGCCGGTGCAGGCGCACCTCTTCGGCGCGCTCCTCGTCCACCTCGTGCTGTCCGCCGGCGGGCAGCCTGGGCAGCGGCTGCGCCGGGCCGTGCGGCGAAGCGGACGCCGCCAGGACGCGCTTCACCGTGCGCATCAGCGCTTCGACGGGCGTGCCGCGCGTGAGCAGGGCGGAGATGCCCAGCCGCTCGCGCTGCTCTTCGGCCGAGGCCCGCAGGTTGGCGAAGGAGCTGACGATGACCACCGGCGCGTACTCTTCGGGGGCGAGCTTGCGGATCTCCTCGATGACCTTGAAGCCGTCGACGATGGGCAAGGAGAGCTCGGCCAGCGTCAGCGCGGGCGCGCCGTGATCGCGCAGCACGTCCAGCGCGGCCTGGCCGTCGCGCACCAACTTCGTCTCCAGGCCTTCGGAGCGCGCGATGAGGCTGTAGACCAAGGCCTGCGACTGACTGGGCTCTGCAATCAGCGCGTAGGGCATTTATGGATCCTCGACCAGCCTGCGGTGCACGTCCACGAGGCCGCGCGAGGCAGCCACGAAGATGCTGTCTCCGGCGTGTCCCGACGAAAGCGAAGGGTCCGACCCGACGCGCCCGTCCGGGTACCGCTGGCGAAAGTCTTGCGCGCTCCAGGTGACCATCTGTGGCACTGCTTCAAATCGGTCCATGGGAGGCAGATCGATAACCGCCCGCGGATAAAAACGGCGCACCACCGACAGCTCGCCCGGGGTGGCATGGTGGCCTTCGCGGGCGCCGAACATCTCCAAGAGAACGCTGACCACCTCTGGCAGCTCCCACCACTGCACCGACAGGCAGCGCGACTCCGGGTGGCGCGCGTGCACCTGCGTGCAAGCGGCCTGCAGCGTGCCCTTCGAGCCGTGGTGGGCGTTCAAGATGAGGAAGCGGCGGAAGCCCTGCGCAAAGAGGCCGTCGACCGCGTCTTCGATGATGGACAAGAGCGTCGAAGGCCTGATGGGAATGGTGCCTGGAAACGCCCCGTGCACCGCCGAGACCCCGTAGGGAATGGCCGGCGCCACCATTGATCGCCGCTCCTCGCCCAGCTCGTTGGCCAGCTCTTCGGCGATGATCAGGTCCGTACCCAGCGGACCCGACGGGCCGTGCTGCTCGGTGCCGCCGACGGGGATGATCACGTCGGTCCTCTTCTCGAGGTAGTCGTGAACGTCCTGCCAGAGCGCGAGTTTGAGCAGCACGATGAGAAATATACAGGTATTTACGGACGCGTGCTTCCGCATCGCTGGCCAGGGCGCGCCTTCAAGGCGGTGCTCATCGCGCGGCCCAACAAGTTCCTCGCGCTCTGTCAGACGCACGCTGGCGTGCGCGGGCAACGCGCCGGTGCAATGGTCGAAGCGCATGTGCCCGACAGAGGGCGCTGCCTCGATCTGCTGGTCCCCGGCCGCGAGGTCGCGCTGGTGGCCGCGAGCGGCCCATTGCGGAGAACGGCGTTCACTTGCCTGCTGGCCCGATCGTCGTCCGGGACCTGGGTCTCACTCGACCCGGCCGGCGCGCCGCGGCTGGTGGAGGAGGCGCTGCGCTTGAATCTGTTGCCGGGGCTCGAAGGCAAGCTGGTGGTGCGGCGGGAGGTGACGGTGGGCAAGAGTCGCATCGATCTGCTGCTGACCGGCGAGATGCTCTGCGAGGTGAAGTCGGTGGGAGCCGCCAAAGACGGTCTCGCGCTCTTTCCCGACGCGCCCACCGAGCGCGGCGTGCGCCACGTGCGGCTGCTCACCAGGCTTGCGCGCACGCGGCCCTGCGCCATCGTCCTCTGTGCGCAGCGCGTCGATGTCCATGCCATCGCGCCCGACGAGGCCATCGACCCCGAATTCGCCAAGGCGCTGCGCAAGGCGAGCCGTTCGGGCGTGTCGATCTCCGGCCTTCGGTGCTCCGCGACATTGGCGGGAATTCAGCCATTGAATTCGGTGCCCGTCATCCTCTAGAAGATGGAGATGGACACCGTGCCGCTCGTCGTTCCGGTCCGTTTCGCCGGCGGGGGCCTGTCAATGCAGACCACCACCAGCCGGCTGGGCACGGACGGCGCGTTCGTGCGCTGCGTAGTTTCACCCAAGGAGGGCGCTGAGATCACCGTTCAGCTGCAGACGCCGGAGCCGGTGCGCATCGTCGAGTTTCCCGGCGTGGTGGTGGAGCGCGTCCAGCCCGGCACCAAGGGCAAGGAGATGGGCTTCTGGGTGGAGTTCAGAAAGCT
>DATBAA010000829.1:0-12751 GCA_036271755.1 Myxococcales bacterium
CCCGTGAAGGCGGCCACTTCGGTGACCTTGATTCCCTCTTTGGTCAGGAGCGCGGCCGTGCCGCCGGTGGAGAGGATCTCGATCCCCAGCGCGGCCAGCCCTTTGGCAAAGTCGACGAGGCCGGTCTTGTCGGAGACGGAGAGCAAAGCGCGTGCGACGGTCATGCGCGCTGCATAACATGCCTGTGGCGACGTGCCACGCGCAGAGCGCACTGCCCGCGATATGATTGGATCATGCGAAGCCTGACCGTCCGGCCGCAGCTCTCCTTCACCGCGATTCTAGTTGGACTTTTGGCCGTGGAGAGCTTCGTGCTCGCCTCGCGCGCGTACGAGCTGCACCCGCTGCCGGTGCGGACCGCGGCCATCATCGATCTGTCCATCATGCCCGCGTTCTTCTGGTGGCTGCTGGTGGTCCGGCGAGGCCTGGCGCGGCCGCGGACGCTGCTCCGGGTGGGCGTGCTGAGCATCGTCTTTGCCGCGCTGCTCTTCGGCCGCGAAGTGCGCCTGCTGGCCGTTCCGCTCGAGATGGGCGGCCTTTATCTGGCGGTGACTTCGGTCCGCAAGGCGCTGCGAACGCGCGCTGCGGCCGACCCGGCGACCGCGCTGCGCCAGGGCTTTACCGACGCGCTGGGCGACAACCCGGCGGTGCGCGCAATGGCCTACGAGTTTACGGTCTTCTGGTACGCCGTCGTCTCCTGGGGACGATCGGCCGGCGCGGGGTTCACGGCTTACAAGCGCGCGGGCTGGACGGCCATCTACGTGGCTCTCGGGTTTTGCTCCGTCGGAGAAGGCATTGCGATGCATTTCCTGCTGCGCCGCTTCGGTCCGTACGCGGCTGTGGCCGGCATCGTGCTGCACCTCTATATGTTGATCTGGATTCTCGGCGATCTGCGCGCGCTGGCGCTGCGGCCCATCCAGGTCGAGGGCGGCCTGCTGCGGCTGCGCATCGGCCTGCGCTGGGAAGCCGAGATTCCGCTCCGGCTGATTGAAGCAGTCGACCGCAATCCGCCCGGCAGCCTCGACCCGGCGAACGGCTTGCGCCTGGGCGTCATCGGCTCTCCCAATCTGCGGCTGGCCCTGCGCGAGCCCGTGCAGCTGCACGGCATGTTCGGCATCCGCCGCGAGAGCTCGTCCTTGCTTCTCCAGGTCGACGACCCGGACGGCCTCGCCGCCGCGCTCCGTTAGTCAGGCCGCGCTCGCCCCGCGCTCCGCTGCCATGGAGCCGAAGACGAGGTCGACCAGCGAGCGGTAGCGCCGGCGGTTATCCTCCTCGGGCCGCCGCGCGAGAAAGCCGCGCATCAACGACCAGATGGCGACAGTCACCTTCTCGGGGTTATCGCGCGGCAGGACTTTGGCGGCCATGCACTCCTCCACCTCGTGCTCGATCCGGCCTTCGACCTCGTGGTCGTCGGTGCGTGGCGCCGCCATCATCTGGAAGAGGTTCGGATGACGCTCCGCGAAGGCCGCTGCCTCGTCGATCATCACCCGCAGGGTGCGCGGCCTCCCCGTGGCCTTCTTGCTCCGCGCCAGCATGTGATTCGAGAGCTCGCGATAGCCGTGCGCGATCACCTGATCGAGCATCTCCCGCTTGTTGCGAAAGTGCCGATAGATCGCCGCCGCCGTGATGTTGGCCATGGCCGCAATGCCTCTCATGGTGACGCGCTCCACGCCCACCTCCGCCACCATCGCCCGCGCCGCATTGAGGATCCGATACCGCGTAAGGAGTTTCATGATCCGAACCCTACCAGGGGGGTCTGACATGCCCTTCGTCCGGACCTTTCCCCCCTATACCCTCGCGTCCAGCTCGTTTGTGACACTGGTTAACGCCGTTCACTCCTTCCGAGAGCGGCAGTTAACGTCGTTCACCGCCGCGATCGCCGCGGTGAACGACGTTTACTGGCGCAGAGGGAAATGTGAACAGCGTTTACCGCTGTCACAAATGACGTGGACGAGAGGGTTACCCGGGGATGCCGAGGCCGCGGTTCCAGCGGTTAGCTGCACCCGCTGAGTCCAGACGCGAGACAAATCGCCTGGCCACCCGTCATGATATCTGCAGGCGCCCGCACTTCCAGCCTGGTGGGGGACGAATCCATGGACGGCACTCTGCGGCGCGCTGCGCTCATTTTTTTGGCGGCTGCTGCTTACGCCGTTGGCTTCTGGCCGTCGCACCTCGTGCGCGACGCTGTCTTGCGGGCGTTCGGCAATCCGCCTTATCGAGGCGTTTGGCTGCTCATCCCGCACCTCTTCCTCTATACGACGCTGCAAGCGCTGGTGTGTTTTGGCCTCTGGAGTCTGCTCGCGCGCGCAGGGTGGATGCCGCGCCTGCAGCTTTCGCTCCGGTGGCGCACGTTCGCTTGGGGCCTGGCCGCGGGGTTGGTGTCGGTGGCCCTCACGGTGGCGTTCTTTTTCGCGACCGGACAGGCCGGCGCATTCCACGCGCCACGCGTCGATGCCTGGAACGCCGCGGCGAACGTCTTTTCGAACTTCTTCGAAGAGTACGTCTATCGCGGCTTCATCTTGTCCGCGCTCACCGCCGCCCTCGGATTCTGGCCCGCGGCGCTTCTGTCGTCGATTGCATTTGCTGCGACGCACCAACAGTATCCTTCAAGCCTGCAAGCGCTGATTGCTGTCGTCGCCATCCTCTGGGCCTGGGTTGGCAAACGCACCGGCGGCCTCCTGGCACCTTATACCGCTCACATGACTCTGGACTGGATACTGGATCCGATCATCTAGGTACCTCTCGAGGTGACGCGTCGTGCGAGGTGACGACAAACTCCCGCCGGACTTACCGGACATCATCGCTCCGGGCTTGAAAATTATCTTCTGCGGCTTGAATCCTGGTTTGAGCGCGGCCGTGGGTGGCCATCACTTCCTCAATCGCAGCAATCGATTCTGGAAGGTCTTGCACTTGTCGGGGCTGACTCCCCGGCAGATCGACCCGCGGGAAGATCGGCAGATTCTCTCGTACGGCTACGGGCTGACCGCGGCCGTGCCTCGAGCCACGGTCAGCGCGGCCGAGCTCTTGCGGGGCGAATTCGCCGGCTCGGCGAAAGCCCTGGAGAAGAAGATCGTCAAGTACCGGCCGCGTTGGCTGGCCTTTCTCGGCAAAGCCGCCTACGCGGAGATCTCCGGAGAGAAGGATTTGCAATGGGGAGAGCAGGCAAGCCGCTTTGGCGGCGCGCGGGTCTGGGTCTTGCCGAACCCCAGCGGCCTGAATCGCAACTTCAGCCTGCCCGGCTTGATTGAGCATTACGCAGCGCTTCGCGAGGCGTTGACTGGATGACTTGCAGTTGTCTACTGCCAGCAGACGGCCATTAAGAGCTCCGCTCGATAACTCGATGTCTACCAACTGGAGACACCTTGTCCTGGGTTGCGGGACAATCGGCGCTCGCCATAGAGACGAGTCATGCGCATCCTCGCGTCAGCGATCGCCGGACTTTGTCTCGCCTTGGCCTTCACCGGTTGCGGCACCGATCCCAGATCGCCGGCCGCTCCGGTCACGGAAGATGCCGGGCTCAATCCGGACGCCGGCGATGCCGGTG
The DNA here is from genome assembly GCA_036271755.1 of Myxococcales bacterium. Taxonomy (GTDB): domain Bacteria; phylum Myxococcota; class Myxococcia; order Myxococcales; family 40CM-4-68-19; genus 40CM-4-68-19. The sequence continues at coordinate 3,542 of DATBAA010000829.1, forward strand.
AGCCTTCCGACGCGGGTCAAAGCCCGGACGCTGGAGCGCCTGTCGACGCAGGAGAGACCCCCGATGCAGGAGAAATCCCCGACGCAGGGCCCGCCGATGCCGGCGACGCGGGACCTGCCGACGCGGGCGACGCAGGGACTGTCGACGCGGGCGCGCCCGACGCCGGCGATGCAGGCGTGGTGGTCTTGTTCGACGACGCCGGCTGCCCGCTGCCGACGAACGCCGTGCTCGACCCGGCCGACGCCGGCATCCCCGCGGACGGTCTGACCCTCTGGCTGCGCACCGACATCGGACTGGCCGCGACCGACGCCGGCGTCATCTGCCGCTGGGAAGACGTCAGCGGCAACGGCAACCACTTCCTGCCCGGGACCGTCACTCCTGCGCTCTACGACGCGACGGGCCTCTCCGGCCACCCGGCAGTCTCCATCCAAGGGCCGAACCAATACCTGATCCGGAGCGGCGTCCTCGGAATCCCGGCTGCGTCTGCCCGGACCGTCGCGCTCATCGGCCAGACGCAAGACACGACCCACCGCTATCAATCGTTCGAGCAGGGGCAGGCCGGCACGGCCGGAACCTACTTCGGCATCGACATGAATACCTTCCATACTTCCGGCGCGAAGGAAGGCGTCTACGTCACCAACAACGCCTTCGACTCGAACATCGACGCCGGCACCGACATTCGCACGCACGTCTACTCCATCAGCAGCTTCGCGAGCGGCGGCGTCCTGCCGGGCGTGTTGATCTATTCGGTCAACGGCGTCGTCAGCACGCTTTCGTTTACTCCCGACGACGGCCTGGGCAACGGTACGGTCGAGGACTTCTCCAAGGCCAACTTCACCACCGTCGCCACCGGCCAGGACGGCTTCACCGGCGCGAAGCTGGGAGACGTCGTCGTCTACAGCCGGGCGTTGAACGACGACGAGCGCGCGGCGGTCGAGGCCTACCTGCGCGCGCGGTTCCCGCCTCCCTGAGCGTCAGCTGCCGTGGGAGGTCAGCCAGCGGTCGACCTCCGGCAGCCGCTCCTGCTTCACCTTCGCCAGGTAGCGAATGACCGCTTCGGTCTTCTGCAGCTCGCGGCGGCCCGTCGGTTCGATGTGATCTTTGGCGAAGGCGTCGAGCTTGAGATTGAGCTTCACGTCCGAGCCGGCGGCGACCACGCGCGGCAGATACGAGGCCTGGCTGGACGGCTCGATGAGCTTCGCCAGCCACGTCCAGTGCGCGACGGCGAAGTCGAGCGCCAGGTCCGGGTGCAGAACGCCGGCCTCGCGGATCATGCCCGGCGGGCTGGTGACCGGCGGCTCCCCGGAGACGGCCAGCTCCAAGGCCTGCCGTGCCAGACGGGGATCGCTCGCGCTGGCGAGAAGCAGGTAGAGCTCTTGGACCTCGATCTGGGTCTTGGCGGATTTGGCCAACGCGTGAAGCTGATCCCAGGCAGCTTGATCGGCGTGCAGCGCGACGACGCGCAAGACCGTGCGGCGGGTGGCGGCGTTCAAGCTCGCGGGATCCGCGACATAGGCGGCGAACCGCTTGCGGGCCTCGGCCAGCACCGCGGCGTCGTCGAACTTGCCCAGGGCCTGGATGATCTCCGCGCGCATCAACTGCGTGTTGTCGCTCTCGCCGTCTTTTTTGTCCCAGCCGAGCTTATCAAAAACGGGGTTCAGGACCGCGCGGCCGTGGGCGCGAAACTGCGCCTGCGCAGGCAGCCCCGCGTAGAGGTCATCCAGCCCTTCCAGCCAGCCGGCGGCGGCGGAGATCACCAGCGGGTTCGCATCCAGAGGGACCTTTCCCACGAGCTCGAGAAAGGCCGCCATCGGCTCCTGGCCGGTGTAGGCCAGCGAAGCCACGTCATTGAGCACGCCCAGCTGATCGTCGGGGCTGAGTGAGCCGTACTGTGCCGTGATCGCCGCGAGCGCTGCCGGCGCATAGCGCGTGCGGAAGTAGGCGCCCTGCCCTGCGTTGATGATCACCGGGCCGCAGCCCTCTACCGTGAGCGTCACCGGCTTGCTGCCCGATACGAGCGCCAACGCCTTCGCTCCGCCCAGGGCGGCAGCCGCCACCGGCACCTGCCAGACGCGAGCCTTGGTCGACCCCGCGTCGATGGCATAGTGGCCCTGGCTCAAGAGCAGCGTGGTCTTGCCGTCCTTGCAGCTCGAAGCCTCTTCGGTGATGAGCGGCACCCCGGCCTGCAGCGTGAGCTGGTGGGCCATCTGGGTGATTGGGTTCGTCGCGCCCTTGTCCAGCTCCTTCCAGAGATCGTCGGTGACGGTGTTTCCATAGGCGTAGTCGCTCATGTAGCGGCGCACGCCCGCGCGGAAGGCCTCCTCGCCGGCCGACGACTCCAGCGTGCGGATGACCGCCGCGCCCTTGCTGTAGGTGATGTTGTCGAACGCGCCCGAAGCCTGCAGCACGTCCAAGATGGGCGTGATGATGGGGTGCGTGCCGTCCCGGGCGTCGGTCTGCATCGCGCCTTGCGTCGCGTTCAAGGACGAAAGCCAGACGTGCCATTCGGGGTGGAAGTGATCGGTGGCCTTGTTGCCCATCCACGAGGCGAAGCCTTCGTTGAGCCAGAGGTCGTCCCACCACGCCATGGTGACCAGATCGCCGAACCACTGGTGCGCCATCTCGTGCGCGATGACGGCGAAGATCAGCTGCTTGTCCCGCTCGGTGGAGACGCGCGGGTCGAAGAGCAGCGCGCGCTCGAAGTAGAAGATGGCGCCCCAGTTCTCCATGGCGCTGAAGAACTGGCTGGTGCCGGGGCCGGCGATCAGGTCCATCTTCGGCAGCGGATACGCCTTGCCGAAGTAGTCGTTGTAGTAGGGCAGCAAGGCGGCCGCCGCGTCGAGCGCGTAGCCCGCCTGGCTGGTGTCGCCGCGCTTCACCACCACGCCGACGTCGACGCCGTTCACGTCGCGGTGCACGCGCTCGAAGTCGCCGACGCCGAAGAAGAGGAGATAGGACGACATCTTCGGCGTCTCGGCGAACCGCACCTTCTTCAGCCCAGCTCCGGCAGCCTCTGTAGAAGCGATCGGCATGTTGGAGATGGGCAGCTCATCGGCCGCCACGGTGGCGGCGAGCGCGAAGGTCGCCTTGCGGCCCGGCTCGTCCCAGCAAGGCACGAACCTTCGCGCGTCGGAGTTTTCGAATTGAGTGAAGAGCGCCCGCTTCTTGCCGCCGTCGTAGTCGAGCGCGAAGAGACCGGAGGCCTGCTCGTAGATCTTGCCGCGATAGGCGAGGCTCAGCGTGTACGGCCCCGGCTTCAAGACGTGGCCCGGCGCGAAGGTGACGGTCTGCTCCTTGGCGTCGTAGCGGACCGCTGGGGCCTTGGTCTCGCCGGAGATCGCGGCGCTGTCGACGACGATGTCCGCGGCGTTGAGGACGATCTTGCCGGTGGCCTTGTGAACCGTCACGTCGATCTGGACCGTGCCCGCGAAGGTCAGCGCCTTCTCGTCGGGCGTGACCTCGATGCGGTAGTGATCCGGCGTGACGTCCACCGGCAGGACGACCCGCCGCTCCGCCGGCGCCTTCGCGAACGCCTTCGTGCCCGGCAAAGCCAGCATCGCCACGCAACACAGCTTGATTCCCCAGCTCATGGGAACTGCGTAGCACGAATCGCTATTTGGCCACTCCGTAGGCGTTGCCGTCGCTGGCCACCACCCAGATCTTCGTCGCGCCGATGGCCGGGCCCGGGAACATCTGCAGCGGCTTGCCCAGATCGAAGCGCCACGCCGGCACGGCCGCGGTGTCGCAGCCAACGTTGCTGTCCGCGAAGGCGTAGAGCGTCGACGGGCTGGTGACGTAGAGCGTGCCGTCGCTGCCCAACGCCGGAACTCCGAAGATGAAGTCGCCGTCGTAGTGCCAGCGGCAGGTCGCGTCGGGGTTGATGGCCCAGAGTCCGGCGTTCTCATCGATGAAGTAGCTGATGCCGGTCGTGGGCCCCACCGCGAGGCCGCCGAGCTCGAACGGGAGAACATCGGTGAAGGGCCAGTTGGCGTTCTCCACGCCCGCCGAGGTGACGCTGTCGAGGAGCCCGTCGGGCACCATCAGCTGCGCATTCTCCGCTCCCGACGAGCTCCACACGCCCGCCTGCGAGCCGAAGATCGGCGAGGGCGCGTTGGCCAGGTAGTCGAAGAGCAGCTTGCCTTGCGCCGTCGGATCGATGCCGACGAGGTGCGCGCCCAGCGGCACGTAGACGTTCGTGGCGCCGAACACCGGCAGCGTCGCGCTCTGCGGCAGATCCCACGGGTTCGCGTCGGGCGAGAAGAACTCCCACTTCTTCGCGCCGCCCTGCGTGCTGAAGTCGAGCTGCACGCCCAGCACCGCCGAGGAGAAGGTGCCGCCGCGGATCACCGCGCTCACCGCCAACGCGCCGTGGGCGGTGGGAAGGATCGCCGGCGGGGCCACGCCGCCCCCGTCGAACTGCGCATCGCCGGTCTGCGGATCGTAGGATGCGAGCGGGCTCAGCTTGGAGTCGAGCGCGATCAGCTTGTCTCCGCCCAGGTAGACGTTTCCGTCTCCTCCGACCACCACCGAATCGCTCTGGCCGCTCAACGCCGGGGTCTGGAACGTCGTCGTGCCGTCGGTGGAGATGCCGGAGATGACGGTCGTGCCGAAGCTGTTGAAGGCAGGACGCACCGCGTTCTTCAGCGACGACATCGGCTGGATGAACCCGCGCACCTTGATGAGCCGCGACCCGAGGCGCGCCGGAGTCGGCCGGACGACGCCCACCTCGGGGTTCTTCAGGACCGTGAAGTACACCGCGTCGCTCGCCGGGCCGGCTGCGGGCGGCAGCAGGAATTGGGTGTTGCTGGCCGGGTTGAACCCCGGGACCGAAGCCTGGGTCGCCGGGCGGTTGGTCAGCGTGAAGTCGAGCTGCTTCAGGTTGAGCGTCCCGGGGTTCAACGCGATGTCGAACTGCTGCGACTGCACGCCCAGGATGCCGGTGTCGGCCCTCGCTCCGAGCGTGTCCGCGGTGATGCTCGCGTCGTAGAGCACGAAGGTTTGATACGCGCCCAAGACGGTGTGCACGCCCGGATCGTCCACCCAGGTGCCGCTGGAGAAGTCGACGATGACGTTTGCCGTCGCTCCGGGCTCCGCGGGGATGTTGACCTTGCCGGTCAGCTCCAACGTCGTCACCGGAAGCTGCTGATCGAGGGTCAGGACCGTGCTGCTGCCCGCCGCGGCCGCGTCGAAGTTGACCTCCACGTCCTGCGTGACGCCGAACGACTGGAAGATGGCGGTGGCGTCCAGCGCGGACGTCTGCGGAATCAGGAAGGACATGAAGTACGCGCCGTTCGCGTCGGTGACCGCCGGCAGGAACGACTGGAAGTGAGGCGAGCCCTCGACCTGCGCGGCCACCGTCACCTGCGTGCCCGCGAGCGGGAACGGCGTGCGTCCGCCGTTGTTGGCGTTCTGCACGGTGCCCTGCAGGACCACTTCGCGGAACGGCAGCGCAGACGGCGCCGCCGCCGAGTGGTGATCGTTCTCGCGCAGCGCCTGCGGCCAGCTCGACGAGGAGAGGCCCGCGCTGGTGCCGCTGGTCACCGAGTAGAGGAAGGTGTTCCCGTTGCCGTTGGTGCCGAGGAAGTAGACCGAGCCCGGCGCCAGCACCGGCTGGTAGGTGCGGAAGTCGCCTTGCGGCGGCTGGAAGCGGAAGCGCTGCGCAAAGCTCTCGTCGTACGCATAGAGCGCGGAGTTTCCGTTGTTGCCCCAGGTCGCGGCGTAGGTCGTGCCGTCGTCGCCCAGCACGAGGCTCGAGTTGTCGAAGCTCTCGCCGTCCTGCAGCGCGCCGTCCACCGGCGTGCCCGCCTCGCCATCGGCCGAGATGCGCACGAGCAGCTTCTGACCGTACGCGACCAGCACCGAGCCGTCCTTGTCGACCACCGGCGGCGTCGCAGTGCCGGCGTCGAAGTTGTCGAGCGGCCGGCTCCACAGCAGGAGGCCGTTGGGGTCCAACTTGCTCACGCCGCCGCCGGCGACGACGATGGCGGTGCCGTCGCTGCCGAAGGCCGGCGTGTTGGTGAAGCCGGGCAGCATCCAGCGCGTGCGGCCGTCGCTGGCGCGCAGAGACCAGAGGCCGTCGGTGGTGGCGGCGAGGATCGAGCCGTCAGGTGACACGGCGATGCCGTTGATGCCGCCGGTGACTTCGGTGCTCCACTGCTCGATGCCGTCGCTGGTGAGCGCGCTGACGCGAGGGGGCGTGCCGTCGAAGGTGGTCCGGTCGAAGCCGCTGCCCTGCAGCGCGAGGAGAAGCTGGCCGTCGGTGGCGAGGAAGCCGACCTGCGCTCCTTCGTCGTTGCCATGGTGCACGCTCCACTGCTGGACGCCGCTGTCGCTGAGCTTGTGCAGGTTGCCGTCGAAGTCGCCGTAGTAGATGGCCGCGGCGGCGCCCTCGATGACCAGCGGGCTCGAGGCTGGGAAGGCGTTGCCGCCGGTCCAGAGCTGCGTGGTGCCGGTGGGCCCGATGGTGCGGGCCGAGAGGCCGCTGCCGAACGGCTCGTAGAGCACGCCGGTGCTGTCCAGCGCGGGCGCGAATCGATTGGGCACGGTGTTGAAGGACGTCTGCACCTGCTCGGCGAACTGCGCGGTGCCGCCGCCCACGCTGATGATGTCGAGCGAGACCTGGACCGGCACGACCGTCCCCGATTGCGCGATGGCGCCCGTGGCCAGCTTGCTCGCGCTGTTCTTGCCGTCGTCGGCCACGACCTGCAGCGAGTAGTCCGTGTTGGCCGCGGGCACGTTGACCAGTAGCTCGTAGTGGCCGCTGGAGTCGCTCTGCACGCTGGCGGTCTGCTGCGAGACGGTGCCTGCGACCGTGACGGGCGAGCCCACGGGCTGGCCGTTGATGGTCACGGCGCCCGTGACGTCCAGCGCGGTGACCGGGAAGGTGACGACGATCTTCTCGTCCTTCGAACCGCCGGCCGGCGGGACCTGCGCCAGCGGCACGTCGGTGGTTCCGCTGGTGGTGCCGAAGGGGCCGCTGACGGACCAGGAGAGCGTGAAGGCGCTGCCGTCGAAGCGCGAGATGCGGCCGCAGTTGTAGTTGTCGTTGGCCGCGCCGGCGAGGCCGTTGACGATGGCGCTGCAGACGACGGTGTCTCCGATGCTGAAGCTGATCTCCTCGTTCGCGAGCGCGCCGTCGGGGTTGTTGGTGTTCTGCACGCGGCCGTGGATGGTGAAGAGCCGCTCGCTCATCGAGAGATCGACGGCGACCGGATTGCCGGCCCGCGCTTGCAGCGAGGCGATGACGGCCTGTGCGCTCGTCTGGGCGCCGCTCTGGGAGGCGGCGCGGACGACGTCGCTGAACGAGGTGGAGCCCTCGTTGACGGTCACCGCCAGCGTATACGCGCCGTTCGCGTCGGTGGACGTAAAGCCGGACTCCTGGCCAAAGGAAATCGTGGCGTTGGCGATGGGCGCGCCGCCGTCGCCGCGCACGTGGCCCGAGGCGATGACGGTGGTGGGCGTGGCGACCAGATCGCGCGGCAAGTCGTTTCGCGCGGCGTTGCCAGGCGCGACCGGCACCGCGGTGACCACGACCGGATCGGCGATGGGATGCGCTCCCGTGCTGTCGCTGACCTCGTAGCGCAGATCAATGGAGGTGAGCGCGCGCCCGGCCAGCGAGGTGCCGCAGGTGTAGCCGCCGTCGAACTGCGAGACCGTGCTGCAGAGCAGGCCGACCGCGGGGTCGAGGCCGTCCTGGAAGATGTTCACGCGCGCGAAGGTGACCGGCGAGCCGGGCGAGTTGCCGTTGCGGACCGTGCCGCTGAAGCTCAGGTTGGTGACGGCCTGGAAGTTCACGTCCAGCGTGGCCGCGTTGCCTGCGAGTACGCCGCCCGTGATCGAGGTGCGCACGCTGGCCGCCGCCGTGTTGTGCGCGGCATCGCTGGCAATTGCCGCGATCGAGACCGCGAAGCCGTTGCCCGACTGGGGCAGCGCATCGGGCAGCGTCAGCACCGCAGAGTAGTGGCCGTTCGCGTCCGAGGTGGCCTGCGCGGTGGCGCCTGCCGCGTCGAGCGAGATCGATGCGGAAGCCAGGACGTTGCCGTCCACGCCGTGGATGGTCCCGCTGACCGTCACCGCCGTCGCCGCGAGGCTGAGCTTCAGCTGCTGCGAGCCGCGCGCGCCGCCGTCGGGCGGAGTCACCGAGACGGTGCTGGTGGCGCTTCCGAACGCGTTCTGCACGAGCACCGAGATGCCGATGGCGTCAGGCGCGGAGAGGATCAGATCGCTTGGGCAAGCAAAGGCAGAGGGTGTGCCGGTGCCGGTGGGCTGCAGCGCGGCGGTGCAGAAGACCTTGCCGTCAGAGCTGAGCGTGACCTGGGCGTCGCGCAGGAACGAGCCCGCGGCGAGCGCGTTCTCCACCGTGCCGCCAAAGCTGATGCGGCGCTGGATGAGCGTGAGGTTGACGACGCGATCGGCGATTCCGTTTGGCACCATCGCGACCGCGAGCGCCTGCGTGACCGTCACGCCGTTGATCGTCGCCGCGACCGTGACGTTGGCGTCGTGGAGCAGCACCGAGGCGGTGGTGGTGATCGAGTAGTCGCCCTGGTCGTCCGTGATGGTCCTGCCCGAGAGATCGCCTTGGACGGTGACGGCCGCGCCGCCGATGGGCACGCCGCCCGAGTCGGTGAGCTGGCCGTGCACGGTGAGCGTGCTGGGGAAGGCCGAGAGGTCCTGGACGATGGCCGACTCCACCGCGCCGCCGCGAGCGAAGGTCTCGTTGACGGTCAGCGGCCCGAAGATGCCCTGCCCGCCCAGGAGCGCCTTGAAGACGATGCCGGCCGGCGCCGGGGGCGCGTTCACCGCGATTGCGTGGCACGAATAGGTGCCGTCGTCCGCGGCGAACACGTCGCAGAGCGAGCCGCCCGAGGCGAACGAGATCTGCACGCGCGCGCCCGCGACGGTGGTGCCGGGCGCGTTGGTGTTGAGCACCTTGCCGCTGAAGGCGATGCGGGCGAAGGAGGTTCCCGCCTGCGCCGCGCCGTTCAGGGTGAGATCGCGGGTCAGCGGAATGAGCGTGTGCTGAGCGCCGCTCCAGTTGAGCTGCGCCGCGGCGGTGAGCGCGCCCGACGGCGCGGCGAAGCTGACGCTGACCTGTACGCTGCCGGCGGTGCGGCCCTCGTCGATGGGCAGCTCGAGCAGGTAGCTGCCGTCCACGCCCGTGGTGGTCGAGGTGGCGTCGGAGCCGGCAGCGCTCGCGCCGACCGTCGCGCC
>DATBAA010000830.1:0-3754 GCA_036271755.1 Myxococcales bacterium
GGCGTGCGCGACGAGGCCGAAGTGCGCGGCCACCGGCGCACCTATATCGGCGCGCTGCCCGGCAAGATCATCCAGTCACTGAAGAAGTCCGGCAGCGGCAACCCGGTCTTCCTGCTCGACGAGATCGACAAGATGTCGACCGACTTCCGCGGCGACCCATCGTCCGCTTTGTTGGAAGTTCTCGACCCCGAGCAGAACCACACCTTCAATGACCATTACCTCGACTTGGATTACGACCTGTCGAAGGTGATGTTCATCTGCACCGCCAATACGCTGCACGGCATTCCGGCGCCGCTGCAGGACCGCCTCGAGATCATCCGCATCGCTGGCTATACCGACCTCGAGAAGCTCTCCATCGCGCAGAAGTACCTGGTGGCGAAGCAGAAGGAGCAGAACGGCCTGGACAAGGTGGACATCACCTTCAGCCGCAAGGCGCTGCTCGAGCTGACGCATCGCTACACCAAGGAGTCCGGCGTGCGCGGACTCGAGCGCGAAGTGGCGACGCTCTGCCGCAAGGTCGCCAAGGACGTGCTGCGCAACGGCACGCTGAACGAGAAGATCCGCATCACCACCAAGAAGGTGCACAAGCTGCTCGGGCCGCCGCGCTTCAGCTACGGCAAGACCGAAGAGCGGGATGAGATCGGGCTCGTGACCGGCCTCGCCTGGACCGAAGTCGGCGGCGAATTGCTGCAGACCGAGGCGACGGTGATTCCGGGCAAGGGCAAGCTCATTTTGACGGGCAAGCTTGGCGACGTCATGCAGGAGAGCGCGCAGGCCGCCATGAGCTACGTGCGCTCGCGCGCGGAGCGGTTTGGCCTGGACAAGAAGTTCTTCGACCTGGTGGACATCCACATCCACGTGGCTGAAGGCGCGGTCCCCAAGGACGGCCCGTCGGCCGGCGTCACCATGGCCACGGCGATGGTGTCTGCTTTGACCCGCGTGCCCGTGCGCAAGGACGTGGCGATGACGGGCGAGATCACGCTGCGCGGGCGCGTGCTGCCCATCGGCGGGCTCAAGGAGAAGGCGCTGGCGGCCCACCGCGGCGGGACGAAGATCATTCTCATTCCGCGCGAGAACGCGAAGGACATCCGCGAGATCCCCATGAAGATTCGCCGCGAGCTGACCATCATTCCGGTCGACCACGTCGACGAGGTGATGCGGCACGCGCTGGCGCTGGAGAACCCGGACGCGTTCTTCCGCAACGTGGAGCCGGTGAAGATCGAAGCGCCCGGCAACACGCCGCAGACGGCCGTCTAGAGCTCGTAGGAGAGCACGACGTTGCCGTTGTTGAAGCTGCGGGTCTTTCGCAGCTTCAAAGGCAGCTTGTGCACGTCGTCGAAGAGCGGTTTGCCGCTGCCGAGAACGATAGGATTGACGACGAGATCATAAGCGTCGATCAGCCTGGCGTCGGTCATCAGCGCGACGATGCTGCCGCTGCCGAAGATGACCAGGTCCCGGCCGGCCTTCTTCTTCAGCCGCCGCATGGCCGCCACCGGGTTGCTCTTGATGAGCTGGGTATTCTCCCAGGTGGCTTCGGTCATCGAGCGGGAGAAGACGATCTTGGGCAGCGCGTTCATCTGCGTGGCCACCGCGGGCAGCGCCTTCATGGCTTGCGGCGTCGGCCACCAGCCGGCCATTTGATCATAGGTGACGCGGCCGAAGACCAGCTCTCCGCCGCCCTTGGCGTTGCTGGCCGCGAACTTGTTCCATTCGGGGTCGGACTTGTGCGCCCAGCTCATGTCGCCGTCCGCGTCGGCGATGTAGCCGTCGAGAGAAACGTGGTTGAAGACCGTCAACTTGCGCATGTGCACTCCTTTTTGAATCCACTTTTCGCACCGCACGTTTTATCGTGCGAGGCATGAAACAGCTCTGGCTCTTGGTCCTGGCGGTTGGCTGCGTGCATACGGCGCCGTTCGCACCGCCGTTCGACCCCGAGGCCGCGCGGCAGTCGCTGCTGCAGGCGGACCTGGACTTCGCGCATGAGGTCGAGCTGCACGGCACCGAGGCGTGGGTGGCGGTCTTCGCGGCCGACGGCATCATGCTCTCGGACGGCGGCGGGACCATTCGCGGGCACGACGCCATTCGCAAGGCGATGTCGGGGTTGGGAGATCCACAGAAAGCAAAGCCGGCCGTACAGCTGCGGTGGAGGCCGCTGGGCGCCGAGATCTCGCGCGACGGAACGCTGGGCTGGACGTACGGCAACGCGGTGCTCATCTCGGCGAAGGACAAAGAGAAGGTCAAATACGTCACCATCTGGCGGCGCGAAGGCAATGCTTGGAAGGCCGTCGCCGACATCGGCAACGGCGGCGAGGCGGAACCCGGCAAAGACCCATGACGGAGGGCGCGACGTCGAAGAGCCGGCCCCGGAGCCCGTCTTGGATCCGGAGGTACCGATGGAGCCGGCCCCGGCCGTCGGCGGCACCTGTCGCGTGGTTGCCCACGCCGTCATTGACGAGTCGGTTCAGTTCATCGATCGCAAGTCGATGTTCAGAGGGTCGGAGCCGTTTGGAGCCGTGCCCGGGACCGGCGCGCGGATCTGCAACCTCTGCGCTGAAGAGTTTGGGAAGACGCGGTAGAGTTCGCGCATGGATGGCTACGACCCGGCGGCGCTGCTGCAGTCGCTCTGGCAGAAGCATCTGCGGGCGGCGCGCGAGCGCTCCAATCGGGAGATGAGCGAGCAGCTGGGCAAGTCCGGCGGCATGGAAGACCCCTGGGCCGTCCGGCGCCGCAACCTCGAGGCGGTGGCGCGGGCTTCGCTGTCGGAGTTCGAGAATCGCGCGCCGCGCGGGTCTTCGACTTATGCCTTCTTGCGCGATCCGCAGACGCTAGAGCTGATCAGCGGCTGGAGCGCGGCCGAGATTCAGCGAGTGGTGTCGCGATCGGTCACCGGCGTTGGCCCGCGCGAAGCGCGCGAGACCGAGGCGCGCGGCGGCGAGCTGGCCACGCACTTGCGCAAGTTCGCGGCGGCCGAGCTGCGGGTGGTGGCCGCGTCGTTGCCGCAAGTCGAGGCCCGGCAGGCGCGGCAGCTCGATCAGAAGTTCGGCATCCTCGACGGGCCGCAGATGCTGCGGGAAGATCTCAAAGCCGCGCGCAGCTTGCTGGGCACCGCGGTGGTCTATCTCGACCTGGACCATTTCAAGCAATTGAATACGCGCTTTACCGAGACGCTGGTGGACAAGACCGTGCTGCCGCAGTTTCAGCGGCTCATCGTCGCGGCCAGCAAAGGTCACGGCCATGCCTATGCGGAGGGCGGCGACGAAGTCACCATCTTGCTGGAGAACTTCACCGGGACCATGGCTGCCTCGTTTGCCTCGGCGCTGGCGCAGCATGTCCGCGCCGCGCGCTTCGACATTGCCGGCGAGACGGTTTCGCTGACCATCTCCGCCGGAGTGGCCGCCGGCACCGAGTCTCTTCCCGAGCGCGCCAACCTGGCGAAGCGACACGCCAAAGAGAGCGGCCGCGATTGCGTCAGCGTCTGGAGCGCCGGCGGCTGCGTGAAGCTTCAGTAAAATTACAAGATCATCACCCGGGCCAGAGTTCTGGCCGCTTGCACTCTTGCATTGGGACGATCTAGCGTCTGGGCCGTAGTTCTCAGTGCGCCCGGGGGGGCCAAAACATCAAGGATTCTCCGATGCCCGCACGCTTGTCGTCGCCGCTGACGGAGCTGAAAGATCAGTATGAGGTGGTGGTCGTCGGCTCTGGCTATGGCGGGGCCATCGCCGCCTCGCGGCTGGCGCGCGCCGGCAAGCAGGTG
>DATBAA010000831.1:0-2150 GCA_036271755.1 Myxococcales bacterium
CTCGCGCTGGAGAAGTTGGCTGCCCTGCTCGTGGATGGTGCGCCATGACTTGCGCCGAATTCCGCGAGCTGGCGGCGCTGCTTGCTCTGGGCGCGCTCTCCCCCGACGAGGCGGCCGCCGCCGAAGCGCACCTGCGCGAGCCGGACCATGAAGGCTGCTTCGAGGCGCTGCGCGAAGCCTCCGCCGGCGCCGAAGTGCTGGCGCGCTCGCTCGTGCCGGTGAAGCCTTCCGACCGCGTCTGGCGCGGCATCCAGGAAGGGATGCAACCCGAGCGCCGGGCGCAGGCCAGGGTGATGGGCCTGCGCGAGCGCATCGCCTGGTTCGTGGCTGCTGCCGCCGTCATCGCCTGCGTCGTCACCTTCATGGGTCGAGATCGCCTGCTGCAGGACAAGGCTTCCCTCGCCGCCGACACGCTGCAGGCGGGCAACGAGAAGGACGAGTGCCTCCGCGAGCTGAGCGCCTCCAAGGCGCAAGCCGAACAGCTGCGGACGGTGGTCGCGCTCCTCCAGTCTCCGTCGTCGAAGGTCATTGCCTTCGCTCCCCAGCCGGGCCAGCCGGTCCTGGCCGCCCGCGCGGTCGTCGATCTGGCGCAGCGCAAGGCGTTGGTCATTTCGGCCTCGCTGCACAAGCAAGCCGGCAAGGACTTCGAGCTCTGGGTCATCCGCGGCTCGACGCCCGAGCCAGCCGGCATCCTGCGCGCCGATGCTTCGGGCACGGTGCTCGCCGCCATCGACCCCGCGCTGCTGGGAAGCTCGTTCGACGCGCTGGCCGTCTCGGTGGAGCCCATGGGTGGAAGCCCCACCGGCAAGCCCACGGGCAGCGTGGTGCTGGTCGGCGCGCTCTCCAAGTCCTGACCCGGCTGGCTTTGCCGGCCAAAGAGGGGGACAACACAGCGATGACGGACTCCGCCCGCGCCTGCCTTGCCCGGCTCCGTGAGATGGACACCGCGCTCGAGCATATGGAGCGCGAGCTGCCGGACGACGTCCGCTCCATCGGCGCGGCGGCGCGCAAGCGGGTGGCAGGCTGTGTCAGCCGCCTCACCGTCGACGGCGCCCAACCGGACGAGCTCGCGGCGGCCCTGCGCGACGTCTCGCAGATGATGGACGCGCTCACCGCGCGGCTGCTCCTCGTCCCGTGGGACCCGCCGCGATCGCAGCTCAAGAGCTGAGCCCGCGTGGAGGATCCGACCCGCGAGCATCACCGCAAGGACAAGCTCTCCGCGCGCCGCCGCTTCGACGAGGTGGAGTGCACCATCTCGCACCTGCTGCGCTTTCCCCATCCGGCGCTGCGCGGACGGCGGTACGGCGAGGCGCTGCTGCAAGGGATCGCGCAGCGGGGCGGGCGTCCCGGGCGCTCTGGCGTCATTGAAATTGGCGGCGGCGCGGGACACCTGGCGGAGGCGGCCTTTCGCGGAGAGGCGGGAGCCTTCACGCAGTGCCGCTGGACCTCCATCGATCTCTCGCCTGCGCTGCTCGCGGCCCAGCGGCGCAGGCTGCTCGAGCCGTCGCAGCCGCGCGGGCCGCACCAGCGCTGGTCGGGCCTGCGCGCCGACGCCGTCCAGCTGCCGCTGCGCAGCGCCAGCATCGACGGCCTGGTGCTGGCCAACGAGGTCATCGCCGACCTGGCCGTCTCCGAAGGCAAGAACACCGGCGCGCTGGAGCTTGTCCGCGAGCTCGCGCGGGTGCTCGCGCCAGGCGGCCTGGCGGTGCTCACCGAGTTCGGCGGCGACTTCGCGCCCGGGTCGGTGCGGCTGCTCGCGGCGCTGGGCCAGGGCGAGCACCTCGAGTGGTCGATCGACTTTCGCGATCTCCGCGCGGCCGCGAGCGACCTGGGGCTTGGCGTCGAAGAGCTGCCACTGCATGAGTTGATCGAGGCCGACCTCTCGCTGCGCTGCGCGAGCTACACGGATCTGTGGCGGCTGCGGCGCTTTGCCGGCTGCGAAGTCTTCGCGGCTCCAGAGGCCGAGGTGCGCAAGCGCTTTCCGTTCTTGTCGCGGGTGCTCGCGCTCGAGCTGCCGCAGCTCGGCTCTCCTCGCTGGCCAGACGCCACCGCGCCCGCCGGCTTTGCCCAGCTCTTCCGGGCCTTGATCCTCCGCCAGCCTTGAACCGCCGCGGCCACCGGGCAAGGCAGCCGTGACTTTAGGGGCGACT